>DATLIF010000350.1:0-9892 GCA_035539575.1 Fimbriiglobus sp.
ATGTAGTATTTAGGGTGGCTCAATACCCCGAGGCCCGCGGGTCGAACCCGTGGGCCTCGTTTCGTACCGGGGACTTCCGTGAGAACAGTCCTGCTCTTGCTCGCGTCGAACACGTTCATGACGGCGGCGTGGTACGGCCACCTGAAGTTCCGGGACAAGCCCATTCTGCTGGTGATCGCGGTGAGCTGGCTGATCGCGCTGCCGGAGTACGCGCTCCAGGTGCCGGCCAACCGGTGGGGGTACGGATCGTTTACCGCCACCCAGCTCAAGATCGTTCAGGAGGCGATCTCGCTGAGTGTGTTCGTGGCGTTCGCCTGGATGTATCTGGGAGAGTGGCCGAGCTGGAGGACGGTGGTCGCCATGCTGCTGGTCCTGGCCGCGGTGGCGCTCATCCGCGGCGGCGGGGACGACCACCGGCCGCAGGTCAGGGCGAAGCCGGACGAAACCAGGGAGATTTCCGAAACCGACGCGGGCCGGCCGACTACCCCGGCCGCGTGACCTGTTCGGCTGGTCGCTCGCGGTCGTCCAGCGGCGGGGCCGCGGCCGGGCCGATCGGGGCTGGCACCCGCTCCCGCCTGGCCTTGATCGCCTGACGGATCATCACAAGTTCGCCGACGTTCTCGGTCGTCAGCAGGCCCACCAACCGGTCGCCGTCGAGTACCGGTAGCACCGGGCACTCGCCCTCCTGGAGCCGGGCCAGCGCCCGGTCGAGCATCTCCCCCGGCACGGCGGTCTTGAAGTCAGTCCGCATGTACTTGCTCACTGGCGCGTCCGGCCCCTCGGTCGAGAGACCGGCCAGCAACGATGCCTGCGGCAAGACGCCGACCACCCGCCCGGCGTCGTCCACCACCGGGTAGTCCGGCTGGAACCCGCGCAGGACGTGGTTGGCCACCTCGCGCAGCGCGGCGTCGGCCCGGACCGTGACGAAGTCCTCGATCATCGCCCGTCGGACCGGGATGCCCTCGATGGCCGATTGCAACTGGGCCATCGACGCCTCACCGGCCGCGCCCATCCACACGAATAGGGCGATGAACAGCAGGATCGGGTTCGGCCCGAACAGCCCGGCCATGGCGAACAGGAACGCGATCCCCTGACCGACCACCGCCGCCACCTGCGTCGCCTGGGCGTAGTCCATATTCATCGCCAGGAACGCCCGCAGCACCCGCCCGCCGTCCATCGGGAACGCCGGGATCAGGTTGAACACCACCAGGAACACGTTGACAATCAGTAGCCGCTCGGCGAACGACCCGGCGAACATGCTGTTCTCCGGGGTGATCGGCTGTGCCCCCAGGGTGAACCCGCCGGATGCGAGGATGCCGACCAGTAGCCCCGCCGCGATCACGACGTTGACCATCGGCCCGGCGATGGCGACGACCAACTCCTGCCACGGGTCGCGCGGCATCCGTTCCAGCCGGGCGACGCCGCCGATCGGCAGGAGCGTGATGTCCCGCGTCTCGATGCCGTATCGCCGGGCAGCGAGTGCGTGCCCCAGTTCGTGCAGCACCACCGTGGCGAATATCGTCAGGATGAACACGATACCCCAGACGGCGTCCTCGACGCTCTGCCGGGGCCGGTAGTACTCGTACCCAATCCACCCCAGCAGCAGCAGGAACGTCAGGTGCATGTAGACGTCGATCCCGGCGATCCGCGCGATCTTGATCGACCACCGCATCGGCAGCTCCCGTCGTGAGTGAGTGGCCCTGTCCCCGGACCGTCAGCGGTATTCATTGCGGATGGGGTAGAAGATGTCCAACGCCTGCGACGGGATTTCGTGGCCCAGGACCCGGTGCCGGACCCCGCCGGGGATGCAATAGAAGTCACCCGGGCCGAGCGTCTTTACCTCGTCGCCGATGTGGAACGTGAGTCGGCCGGCGACGACCATGCCCATCTGCTCGTTGGGGTGGTCGTGCCAGTCCACGACGCCGTGCGGCGGAATATCCACCAGTGAAAGCTGGATGTGGTCGCCGGCGAAGGTGCGGATCGGGACGTTGCTGAAGATGGTGTGCCGGCCGCACTCGGCCAGCTCGGGGAAGTAGCGGCTCATCGGCGGTCCTCGGGTGTGCGAATTACGCCCCAGGAAAGCAGCGGGGCCTGCCCGGTGCAATGGGCAGGCCCCGATTTCGTGTACTGTGGAGCCGACGACGCCAGTCGTCGGGTGATCGTCCAACACCCGACGACTGGCGTCGTCGGCTCACGCGGAATGGTCCACTATCTCAGCTTGCTCCCCAACGTCGCGTGGACCTCGGCCGGGGCGCGCACAATCAGCGACATGCTCGGGGCGTGGAAGATCACACTCGCCGGGCCGCGGTTGGTGGGCGTGCTCCAGATCAACGGGTCGATCGACGCGGTGATCGAGTCGATGATGAGCTTGGCGTTCTGCATGGTGGACTGGAAGTCGATGACCGGCCCCCAGGTGACGGCCCCGCCGAACGGACCGGACAGGGAAATCACGTCGCCGAGGTAGTACGCCCGGGTGACAAGAGTCTCCTTGGCACGCTCCAGCGTCACCACCTGGATCACCTTGTCCTTGACGATGTACGTCAGCCCCTGCGACTGGAGGATCGCTCTCAGCGCCGTCCGGGCCGTCACCCCGCCGGGCATCGTCACCGGCCGCCGCATGTCCAGCCCGGCCTCCTCCAGCGACTTCTTGTCCAGGTAGATCGGCTTGTCGATCAGGGTCGAGAGCTGCTGCACCGTCTCCTCGAATGGAGAGTCCTTCAGCGTCTGGCCGACCTTCTTCTCCAGCGCCTGGAGGATGGACTCTTCCTCCGGGCTGAGCTTGACCTCGAACATCTTGCGCCGGCGCTCGGTCTTCTCCTTCCAGTCCTTCGGGAAGACGATGTCGCCACGCGGCGGGATGGCCGCCTCCTGGACGCTGTTGAGCGCCAGAACGAACCCCTCGGCCTGTTCGCGGGCCAGCTCGCGGGCCATCGCGATCTTCTCGCCGGTCACCATCTGGCCGGTGAGGACCAGCACCGACGGGTTGTTCGGGTACTTCTGCGCCAGCTCGGCAACCTTCTTGTTGGCCTCGGGGGTGCGGTTGAGGACGTGCAGCCGCTCGATCGCGGTCACGCCCTCTCGGATCTCCTTGACCTCCAGCCGGGCCGCCTCTTCCAGCTTCTGCAAGTCGTCCTTCTTCTGCCTGGCAGCGGGGTCGGGCAGTGCCTTTCCCTCGATGACGGCCAGGCTGGTCTCGGCGAGCTTCACCAGCTCGACCCGCTTCTCGGAGCTGATTTCGACGGAGAGGTCCAGCCCCCGGATGGCTTCCTTGACCCGACGGGCCGCCTTGGCGGGATCGACCCGGGCGAGCTTCTCCGCCTCGGCGAGCCGCCCCTTGAAGTCCGCCTCGGCCTTCTGGTCGGCGACCTGGCGTAGCGCTTTTGCCCGGTCGATGGGCGAATCCTGGGCGGCGGCCGTCCCGAGGAGCCATCCTGCCGCCAGTACGACCGCTCCGGTCCGCCCAAGTCGCCATGCCATGTCCTGGCCCCCTGCACCGGGATCCGTGGTCCGTCCGGGTATACACTGTCAACGTACCCGGCCGCCGGGGCGTTTGCTACCCGCCCGGGGGCAGCCCCGCGACCGGCCGGCCGGTACGACCGCGCCGCTCGGCCTAGCCCGAACCGCCGTTGACCCGACCGGGCCGGCCGGGTAAACCCGAACGATTAGCCCGGAGGGTCCGACCTGTGCGCCGCCGCTCCGTCCTGTACGCACTTCTGATTCTCTGTCTGGCCGGGGTCGCGGTCGTGGGCACCCTCGCCCTACTGGTCAAGCAGGAGCCGGCGTTCTACACCGCCGACCCGGGCGACGGGGCGACTGACGTGGAAGTTGCCTCCGCGGTGCTGACGCGGTTCGGCGACCTGATGAACGATGTGCGGCTCCAGCCGAAGTGGAGCGGGTCATTCACCGCCACGGAACTCAACGCCTTCCTCCGCGAGAACCTTCGGGAGGACGGCTGGCTGGCCCGGGTGCTGCCGCCGGAGTTGACCGACCCACGGGTGGCGATCGACGGCGACCGGGTAAAGGTGGCCGGCCGGGTCGGCGACGGGATCTGGAGTACCGTGGTTTCCGCGGAACTCCGCGTCTGGCTGGTCAAGGACGAGGTGAATACGGTCGCGGTTGAACTGGTCGGGATGCGGGCCGGGGTGCTGCCGGTCGAACTCCAGTGGTTCCGTGGGCTAGACGCGATCGCCGAGGCGGTGCAGGATCGCAACGTGGACGTGTCCTGGTATCGCCACGACGGCCACCTGGTGGGCGTGTTCCGGCTGTACGCCGACCAGCCGCGGCCGCCGACGCAGTTACAGACGGTGATGGTGGCCGACGGCCGGGTGACGGTCGCCGGACGGTCGATGGTGGATACCGGCGCGCCGCGGTCGGTGCTGCCGGGGAAGGAGTGATCCCTTCGTAGGGCGGGTCAAGCGAGTCATCGAGCGCCGACCCACCGGGGAACGCAACGGTGGGTCGGCGCTCGATGACTTGCTTGACCCACCCTACACAAGCTACGATAGCCCGAACTCCCAGCCGTCCACGGTCCGCGTCATCCGTGCCGAACCGATCAAGCGCTGACCTGCCAGCCGAACGTGCCACTCGTCCGCTAATTCCCCCTCGAACGTCCCCACGTCCCAGCGGCGGACCGAACCGCGGTTGCCGCTCAATGGCCCCTCGTAGTCCAGATAGAGCAGACGGTGGTCGTAGTTCGGCACGGCCGGCACCGCTCGACCCACGCCCGGCTCGGCAAGGAGTCGCCACGCCCTCAGCACGGGGCCGCACTCCAGGAGCAGGTCCCAGTGGATCGCCGGCCAGTCGTGTTCGAGGATCACGAACTGTGGCACTGTCTGCCCCCGGGTTGGGCTTCGGGCGTCCGTCCGGCTAAGTTACCATAGCGGCGACGTCCGCCCGGGGGCACCATGGCGAAGGCACCGAAGAAGGACAGCACCGACGGCGACCTCGTGCATGTCTGCCGCAACCGGCGGGCGTCGCACGAGTACGAAGTTCTCGACACGATCGAGTGCGGACTGGTACTGGTCGGGACCGAGGTCAAGAGCCTGCGCGACGGCCACGCCACCCTGGAAGATGCTTATGCCAAGATCGAGGGCAACGAGGTCTGGCTGGTCGGCTGCGAGATCCCCGAGTACCCGTTCGGCAACCGCCTCAACCACAAGCCGAAGCGGACCCGCAAGCTGCTGATGCGGCGCAGCGAGATCGGCAAGTTCGCCGGCAAGGCGTCGCAGAAGGGGTTCACCCTGGTGCCGCTGCGGCTGTACTTCAAGAACGGCAAGGCGAAGGTCGAGATCGCGGCCGCCCGCGGCAAGCAGAAGCACGACAAGCGCGACTCGCTCAAGAAGGCCGAGGCCAAGCGCGAGATGGACCGCGCCACCGCCGCTCGCCGGCGCAAGCAGTGAGCGGTGAGCGATGAGCGATGAGCCAGCAAAGAACGGAACAGCTAACGTGCCCCCTGGGTTCGGCTCACCGCTCACCGCTCACCGCTCACCGCTCTCCGTCGTCGCCCTGGTCGAGTCCGAGTCGCACGTCTGCAGCCGCTACCGGCTGGCCGCGTTCCGGCCGGCACTGACCGCGGCCGGGTATTCGCTGACCCTTCGCTCGCTGCCGCGGTCGCTGTGGGGGCGGGTGCAGCTCTATCAATCGCTGCGGTCGGCGGACATCGTGGTGATCCAGCGAAGGTTGCTGCCAGGCTTTGAACTGGCGCTGCTGCGCCGCTGGGTGCGGCGGCTGGTGTTCGACTTCGACGACGCGGTGTGGCTGCGTGACTCGTACTCGCCGAAGGGCTTCGAGAGCCGCAAGCGATCGCGCCGGTTTCGTCAGGTCGTGGCCGCCGCGGACCTGGTGTTCGCGGGCAACGACTACCTCGCCACGGAGGCCGCCGCGCACACCGTCGCCGACCGGGTCGTCGTGATCCCGACGTGCGTGGACCCGACGGCTTACCCGCTCGCACGCCACGACAACACCGGGGGTGTCGTCCGACTCGTCTGGGTGGGGTCGTCCAGCACGCTCCAGGGGCTGGAACGATTCCGCGACACCCTGGAGGCGATCGGCCGGGTGACCCCCGGCGTTCGGCTCAAGGTGATCTGCGACCGGTTCCCGACAGTGTCCCGTCTCCCCGTCGATGCGGTCCCCTGGTCCGAAGCGACGGAAGCAGCCGAAATCGCGTCGGCCGATATCGGGATCGCCTGGATGCCGGATGACGTCTGGAGCCAAGGAAAATGCGGGTTGAAGGTGCTCCAGTATCAGGCGGCCGGGCTTCCGGTTCTCGCCAATCCGGTCGGGGTCCAGAAGACGCTTGTCCACGATGGCGACACGGGGTATCAGGTCGAGGAAACGGAACGATGGGTTTCGGCCGTCCGCCGTCTGGCGGGGGATAACATGTTGCGACGGCAACTCGGGTCAAACGGCCGGCGTCAGGTTGAACTCGGGTACAGCGTCGCGGTCGGCGGCCGGCTCTGGGTCGAGCAACTCGATCGGCTGTTGCGCCCCGACAGGGTCTCGGGGTGAGGGATGTTCAGCCACTTCCTCCGCAAGCTCGGCTCGCTCGCCGGTCGGTCGGATCGCACGGTCGCCGTCGGCGAACTGGTATGGCGAGTCGAGCCGGCGGGGAGCGAGGTGTTTGGCCCCGATGGGCCGGACCTTGCCGCGTGGGAGAAAGCCGGACTGGTCGAGGTGGTCAAGCAGAACCTCCAGCGGACCATCTCCCGCGTCCGACTTCCCGGTGGTGCCGTGTACGTCAAGCGATGCCGGGCGAACACGCCGCGGTCCTGGGCGCGCGAAGTCCTTCGCCCCGCAAAGGCCCGGCTGGAGTTCGAGAACGCCCTCGCGCTGCGTATGCTCGGCATCGGTGCGGTCGAGCCGCTGGCCTGGGGCGGCAAGCCTGGTCCGCTCCCCGGCGACAGCTACTTGATTACCCGCGCCCAGGACGCGGCCGTGTCGTTCCTGGACCTCCTCGAAGCGGTCCACTCGCCAACCGCGCGTCGGCAACTCGCCCAGGCGTTCGCCCGGTTCCTCGCCCGGTTGCACGATGCGGGCGTCACCCACCCCGACCCGCACCCGGGCAACTTCCTGGTCGAGTCGTCGCGATTCGTCCTGACCGACCTGCACGCGATCCGAATCGGCCGCCCCCCCGGCTGGCCGAATACGAAGGCTAACCTCACCCTGCTCAACCGCTGGTTCCAGGTCCGTGCCACCCGTACTGACCGGCTGCGCTTCTGGCGGGAGTACTTCAGCGCACGGACCACCCTCTCGGCCGCCGACGCCGACCGGATGGCTCGCGATCTGGAGACGGCAACCGGGGCGTCCAACCACCGGTTCTGGGCGGCACGCACCGCCCGCTATCGCAGCGACAACCGCGACTCCCGCCGGGTCCGAGGTACCGCCGCGTCGGGGTATGCCGTTCGCGACTTGCCCGACGAGGTCGTGAGGGACTGGCTTGCGGACCCGGACGCCCCATTCATTGGGGCGAAGTTACTCAAGGACTCCCGGACCTCGACCGTCGCGGAGCTAACGATCGACACCCCGACCGGGCCGTGTGTCATCGTCTACAAGCGGTTCAACTTGAAGTCCCCGGTCGGAGCCGTGAAGAACCTGTTGCGTCCGTCACCGGCCTTGCGATCCTGGCTGACGGGGAACTCGGTTCGCGACCGGGGGCTTCCAACCGCCCGCCCGCTGGCCGTCTTTCACCGCACCCGGCTCGGTGTCCCGCTGACCGGGTACGCGGTCTTCGACAAGGTGCCGGACGCGGTCGGCTTGCCCGAGGCAGTTGTCTCCCAGCACGCCCGGCACGAAGTGATCCGCGTATGGGCAGACCGGATCGGCCGGCTGATCCGCCAGATGCACAAGCGGCAGGTATCGCACCGGGACCTGAAGGCCCCGAACGTGCTGATGACCGGCGCTGATCCGCTCGCCGCCGAACCGGTCTTGATTGACCTCGTCGGGGTCGTTGCCGGAAAGCCAGTTACCCAATCAGTGTGTGTCCGCGACCTGGCGCGTCTGAATGCCAGTTTTCTCGACTCCGACGCCATCAGCCGGACGGACCGCCTGCGTTTTCTGCGGACCTACCTGGGCTGGGGTCTGTACGGCCGGGGGGACTGGAAAGTCTGGTGGAGACAGGTCGAGGAGGCAACTCAGGAGAAGGCTGCCCGGAACGCGCGGGTTGGTCGTCCTCTGGCCTGAACAATGAAGTGCCGATAGCGGTTGTGCCGATAATACGGAGCCGTAACCGCTATCGCCCCGTTGCTGACATCGGGGTATGCTGGGTCGGCTCGCGCCGCCGGACGTGCAAGGATGCCCATGGGCCGACCCCTGCCGACCCCCCGCCGCCTCGTCTGCGGGACCGCCCTGGTGGCGGTCCTTCTGGTCGGTTGTGAAGCCCTGCGGACCGGCGGGCCGCGCACCCCGGCCAACGGCGAACGCGCCCAGGCCGCCGGCCCCGCTCCGAAGAAGCCCGGCGGCGTCCACCCGCCATTGCGCGTCGCCCGATTCGTCTTCTACGCCGACGTCCCCCTCGAACCCAACGATGCCGTCTTCCGGGAGTTGGAGGAGCTGCCCGACCAGGTGCAGCGCGAACTCCGCCTGCCGGCAGGCAACTCGATCATCCAGGTCTACCTGTTCGACGACCAGGAGCGGTACGAGGCGTTCATGCGGGACCGGTTCCCGTGGCTGCCGGTCCGCCGGGCGTACTTCATCGCCGATCAGAAGCGGCCCGGATCGGCCGACGACCTCTCGGTCTACACCTGGATGGGGCCGCACCTGCGAACCGACCTGAGACACGAACTGACGCACGCGCTCCTGCACGGAGTTCTGAAGGGCGTGCCGCTGTGGCTGGACGAGGGGCTGGCCGGGTTCTTCGAACAGCCGCCGGCCTACGACGGCGTGAACCCGGAACACCTGGACGCGCTGCGCAAGGGGCCGTTCCAGCCGGACCTGTCGCGGCTGGAGCGGGTCGGGCAGGTGTCGCAGATGGAGAAGCCCGAGTACCGCGAGTCGTGGGCGTGGGTCCACTTCCTGCTCCGCGGCGACCCGCGCGGCCGAACCGCCTTGCTCGATTACATGCAGCAGTTGCGCGAGAACCCGAACCCCGGTCCGCTCCTGCCACGGCTGCGGGAGGCGGTTTCCGACCCACACGCGGCCCTGGCCGACCACCTCACCCGGGCATCGCTCCCGACCCCGACCGCCCGCGGCCGACAATAGGTGCCGCCCTCCGTGGCGAACCGGAGTGGCCCCGGCCGTACAATGGGACGGTCCGGGAGCTTCAACCCATGTCCAACATCCTCCTCGGCGCGACCGGTTCCGTGGCCGCGGTCCGGGTGCCGGCCCTGGTCGCCGAATTGACCGCGGCCGGGCACGCCGTCCGGGTCGTCGCCACCGACGCCGCCACGTATTTCTTCGACCCCGCGCCGCTGCGCGACATCCTCACCCTGGATGCCGACGAGTGGCCCGGCGAGCGGTTCGCCCGCAACGACCCGGTGCGGCACATCGAACTCCGCAACTGGGCGGACGTGTTTGTGATCGCTCCGTTGGACGCGAACACCCTGGCGAAGCTGGCCGCGGGCCTGTGCGACAACTGCCTGACGTGCGTCTGGCGGGCGTGGGACCCGGGCAAGCCGGTGGTGCTGGCCCCGGCGATGAACACGCTGATGTGGGAGCACCCGTTCACCCGCAAGCACCTGCGGGCCGTCGCCGCCGACTTCGGGGCGACGGACGTCCCCGGTGACCTCGACGGCGAGGAGCTCGTCAACCGGATCAACGAGCGGGCGACGGGGCTGCGGATCGTCGGCCCGATCTCGAAGCGGCTCGCGTGCGGCGACGTCGGCGTCGGGGCGATGGCGGAGGTGCCGGAGGTCGTCGAGGCGGTCACCCGCATGTTTTGAAGGCTCACGCGCAAGGT
>DATLIF010000351.1:0-11914 GCA_035539575.1 Fimbriiglobus sp.
ACCACAGACAGGACCTTTCACGGACACCGGATTGCCGCTGACTGCCCGAGCGGCCGGGACGGCCGCGGTCCCAGGGGGCTACGCCCCGTCCGGCGAATCCGGGTAGTTGTTGTGCGGGTCGGGCGGCTGGCAGTAGACCACCGCCGGGAAATGTTCGCACAAGTAGCGGATGATCGTTTTGGCCGAAAGGATGCCGACCGGCCGGTTGTCCTCGTCGATCACCGGCAAGTGGCGGTAGCCGCCGTCCTGCATCTTCTGGACCGCCGCCCGGACCGGCTCCTTGGGGCCGACCGTCACCGGGTTGGCGGTCATGCACTCGCGCAGCGGGGTCGAGAGCGGCAGCCCGGTCGCCAGTACCCGCGTCAGCAGATCGCGCTCGGTGAAGATGCCGACCAGTTTCCCCTTGTGGGTGATGAGCAGGCACCCGACCCGGTGTTCGCGCATCGCGGCGACCGCGTCGGCCACGGGGCGGCCGGCTTCCACCTGCCGCGGCGGGCCGGGCCAGAGCCGGGCGATGCTGTCGATCTTCAGGTTCCGGGACAGTTCCATGCCGGGTCCGTCTGTCCGCGGGCAGCGGGTCGGGGCAGTAGGAAGCGGCGGGCGGGCCGAGGTGGCGGCGATCGGGGACACCGGCATTCTGTGAACCGACCCGCCCGCGGCAAGGGGCCGGCCGCGTCGTACAGTACTGGGTATTCAGTACTCAGTACTTCGACCGCACGGAGGCCGTACCATGCCGTCGCCGGACCGGATGCTCAACGTCCTCCGCCGGGCCATCGACTTCGTGAAGGCCACCCCCGGCCGGACCGGCCACCTGGTCCGGTTACAGAACTGCACCGAGGTTCTCGTCGCTGGCGACCTGCACGGCCACGTCCCCAACTTCCAGGTGGTCCTCAAGGCCGCCGACCTCGCCGCCCACCCGGCCCGGCACCTGGTGCTGCAAGAGGTTATCCACGGCCAGTTCCGCTACCCGTCCGGCGGGGACAAGTCGCACCAGCTCGTGGACCTGTTCGCGGCGCTGAAATGCCAGTTCCCGGACCGCGTCCACCTGCTGCCCGGCAACCACGAGCTGGCGCAGTGGACTGACCGTCCGGTCGGCAAGGCGGACGAGCCGCTTAACGACCTGTTCCGCCAGGGGGTGAACGAGACATACGGATCAGCCGGCCCGGAGGTCTACCGGGCGTACTGCGACCTGTTCCGGGCGCTGCCGGTGGCACTGCGGACGCCGAACCGGGTGTTCCTTAGCCACACCCTGATCCCCGGCCGCAACCTGGAGACGTTCGACCCGCAGAAGCTGGAGTACGAGCGGTACGAGGACCGGGAGTTCGTCCCCGGCGGGACGGTGTACGGCCTGTTGTGGGGCCGGGACACGTCGGAGAAGACGGCCGCGGAGTTCCTGCACAAGGTGGACGCCGACCTGCTGGTCAGCGGCCACATCCCGACCGACACGGGGTACAACGTGCCGAACCCGCGGCAACTGATCGTGGATTGCTCGCAGACCCCGGCGGCGTACGTCCTGTTCACGGCCGACCGGCCGATCACTCATGACGAGCTGGTGAAGGGCGTGGTGGTGTTCTGACAGAAGAGGGACTAACCACAGAGGCACAGAGACACAGAGAAGACAGGAGAGCGAGTTAAGAAGAGGACAGGCGGTGCGGCCCTACTGGTCTTCTCTGTTGTCTTGAAACCTGTTGTTCTGTCTTCTCTGTGTCTCTGTGCCTCTGTGGTTAATCCATGACTTGGTTCAACCGCACGGTGATCGGGGCCGGGCTGACCAGCTTCCTGGCCGACGTCGGCTACGAACTGGCGTCGGCGCTGCTGCCGTCGTTCCTGTTGGCGCTGGGGCTGCCGTTCGGGCTGGCCGCACAGGTCATGGGGGCGATCGAGGCGGCCGCCGAGTTCCTGTCCAACGCCGCCAAGATCCTGGTCGGCTGGTACTCCGATCGGATCGGCAAGCGCAAGGCGTTCGTCGTCGGCGGTTACGCCCTGACCGGGTCGGCGTTCGCGCTGTGCGCGGTCGCGGCCGGGTGGCCGCTGGTGATGCTGGCGAAGTCGCTGGCGTGGCTGGGCAAGGGCATTCGCGGTCCCTTGCGCAATGCGATCATCACCGACGCGGTGGACCCGGGCCACCGAGGCAAGGCGTTCGGCTTCCACCGGGCCGGCGACACCCTCGGCGCCGTCCTCGGACCGCTTCTGGCCGCGGCGCTGCTCTACCTGCTGGCCACGGAGTCCGACCAGTTATTCCCGACGGCCAACTACCGGCTCGCGTTCCTGTTCACCTTGCTGCCGGGGCTGGGTGCCGCGGTCACGTTCGCCCTGCTCGTCCGGGAGCAACGCTTCACGCCGAAGCCTGGCCTCCGGCTCGGGGCGTCAGTCGCGGCCTTGCCGACCGAGTACCGGCGATATCTCGTCGGCGTGGGGCTGTTCGGGCTGGGAGACTTCGCTCATACGATCCTGATCCTCGTCGCGACGGATCGGCTGAGTGCCACACTCGCCCCGGCCGCCGGGCTGTCCGCGTTCGGACAGGGCGTGCTGGTCGCGATCCTGCTCTACGCCTGGCGGAACCTCTGTCAGGCGGTCGCGGCGTTCCCCGCCGGGTGGCTGGGCGACCGCGTCGGGCACGTCCGGGTGCTGGTTGGCGGCTACCTCATCGGGGCCGCGACGATGGCCGGGTTCGCCGGGCTGGTCCTGAGCGGTAGCGGCTCGCTGGTCGCCTGGGCGGCGATGTTCGCGCTGGCCGGGGTGTACATGGCGGTGCAGGAGGCGCTGGAGCCGGCCATCGTGCCGGACCTGGTGCCGGACCGGGCAGTCCACGGGACGGCGTTCGGGGTGCTGGCGGTGGTCAACGGCCTGGGAGACGTGGCCGCGAGCCTGATCGTCGGCGGACTGTTCGCGGCAGTGGGGCCGGCGGCGGGACTGGGCTACGCGGCCGCGGCGATGGTGCTGGGGGCGGGGTGGATGGCCTTCCGGGCGAACCCCAAGCGTTAGCGCGGGGGTGGAGCGAAGACACCCCCGCGCTAACGCTTGGGGTTCGCCGGTTACGGCAGCACCACGTTGGTCATGCGGAACGGCACCTCGACGGTGGCCGGTTTGTTGCCGACCACGGTCAGCGTCACCGGCGGGCCGACCTCGGCCCGCCTGGCGAACACCAGTTCCACTTCCGAAGTCTGGCGGATGCCGTCGTCGGTCGGCGGCAAGCCGTGCATCATCGGCTGGGGGATCGGCCGGCCGGCCGCGTCGGCGAACTTGAACTGCGCCCGCCCCATTCCCGGCATGCCCGAGAGGTCTTCCAGGAGCATCCCGTTGTTGAAGCCCAGTCCGCCGCGACGGCCGAGCCGTTGCAGCGTCCACGGGTTCGGCCCCTCGGACCGTAGTTTCACCCTCACCTGACCATCGGGCGACTGCCTGTAGTCCACCAGCGTGTACCGGGTCTCGTACGGCCCGAACGCCGTCGCGCCGGCCGCCCGCGGCAGGTTGCTGATCGTCGCCAGCACCTGATCGGTCAGGGTGATCTCCCCGACCACCACCCCCTCGAACCGCCGCAGCGATCGCACCGACCGGTCGTCGGTGCGCAGGGTGACGGGGACGACCCGCGGGTTCGGCTGCGGCGGCCCGGTCAGCACCGGGTATGTGGAGAAGTCGCCGCCCATGAACACCGCCTGGGCCTGCATCCCGCCCAGGAAGATCACCTCCTCGTACCCGGCGAACCCCTGGGACCGCGACTCGGGCCGGTGCGAGGCGGTGACCGGCCGGCCGGTCTCGTCCTCGGCCCGCTGCACCCGCACCGTCGCCACGTCGTCCCACTTCAGGCCCGGCAGCGGGGTGACGTCCAGGTTCAGCACCACCTGCCCGGACCCGCGGATCACCCGGTTGCCCGGGAACGCGGCCGGCAGCGCCAGCACCCGCACCGCCGTGGACCGGTCGCCCGGCAGCGGGGCGACCTTGCCGTCGGCCAGCACCACCGGCACCTGCCCGGCGGTCGGGGCCGGGGCCTGGCCGGGGATCGAGTACGCCACCCGCCGGCCGCGGCGGACCGTAACCGGGTCTTCCGGCCCGGCCGGCAGCGTCTCCCGGAACACTTCGCGCAGCCCGGCCGCCCGGCAGAACGCCTCGACCGCCTCCCAGGCCGGGAGTTCGCCGGTCTTGACCGTCACCGGCCGCAGCGGGTCGGCCACGCCGTTCTGGTCGAGGGTCAGCGGCACGCCGGTCCGCGTCCGCAGGTCGGCCAGGGCGGCCCCGAGCGGCACCCGGTCGTAGTCGAGCTTCGCCGTTTTCGGGGCCAGCAGCGTGACCGCGTCGGCGGACCGCCGCAGTTGCTCGGCCAGGTCGGCGGCGCGGCGGCGGGTTTCCGGGTCGGGGTGGACGGCGGCGGCTGCGGTCAGCGTGTCCAGAGCGGCGGGGCCGAGCTTGAGCAGTTCGCGCGAAGCCGCCTCGCGGTCGGCGAATGAGTCCGCCCCGAGTCGGGCGACCAGGGCGGCGGGAGGGTCGGCCGCGGCCGCGAGGGGGGCCGCCAGTCCGACGGCCAGAAGGACACCGAGCGGTCGCCGCATGGGGTCGGTCCTTGAGGTGGTGTGGCGCGGGGCGACGCCTCGAACTACTGTACCGGCGGGGTCATGGCCGACACAAGCGCCCAGGTGGTCACAGACGGTAACAAGTTCCGCGGTCCGGTAAGCTCTGCCGGTCCCGCAGAGTTGATCCACAGATTTCGCAGATTCCACAGATTAGAAGACAGAAGAGATAGAGGTGAAGCAAGTGTGGCCAGGCGGCTACTCCATCGACATTCTCTGAGCTGTCTTCTGATTTACCTTCTCATCTGTGGAATCTGCGTAATCTGCGGATCGTCTGCGCCTCTGGACGACGTTCTCCCCTGGAATATCATGGTAGTTTCCACACGCGCCAGGTCCGGCCGGCTTGCCGGCGACGAGTGACGGCGCTTCCACCGCACCGCGGACACGAAGAGAGATTCCGCCATGCCGCTCGGACTGTTGGGGTACAAGGTCGGTATGACCCAGGTGTTCAACGCCGACGGGTCGGTCGAGCCGGTCACGATCATCGAGTGCGGCCCGTGCCCGGTGCTGCAGGTCCGTACCCAGGAGCGGGACGGGTACTCCGCCGTCCAGCTCGGGTTCAAGGACAAGCCGCGTAAGAACGCCATCCGGGCCGAGCAGGGCCACGTCGCCGCCGGGCTGAAGTCCAAGCGCAAGGAGTCCCGGCAGAAGGCCGGCGTGCAACTGCTGCCGAGGGCCGACGTCGAGCCGCAGCGGCACATCCGCGAGTTCCGGGTGGACGACCCGACCGTGACGGTCGGCCAGAAGCTGACAGTCGGCGAGGTATTCGGCGAGGTGAAGGCGGTGGACGTGATCGGCACGTCCAAGGGCCGCGGGACGCAGGGCGTCATGAAGCGGCACAACTTCGCTGGCCTGCCGGCGGCGCACGGGGCCAAGAAGGTCCACCGCCAGGCGGGGTCCACGTCGTCACTGGGGTCGAACCGTGGTAGCGGCCGTCCGAAGAAGGGCCTGAAGCGGGCCGGCCGGTACGGCAACGAGCGGGTGACGATCCGCAACCTGGCGGTGGTGAAGGTGGACGGCGAGAACAACCTGCTTCTGATCCGCGGCGGCATCCCGGGCTTCAACGGCGCGCTGGTGATGGTGCGGCCGACGAACAAGCACGGCAGCCGCCACGGCCAGGCCAAGGCCGAGCAGGGCAAGGCCAAGGTCGTGATCCAGAAGGGCAAGAAGTAACGCCCGGCGGCCAATGACGCATTCCACACGGGGGCCGACCGGCCCCCGTGTTTGTTTCCGGGGACCGTCAATGGACGACTACCGGCGGGCGGTCGAGGCAGATGGCTTCGCGGTGGTCCCGGATGTCGTGCCGCCGGACGTGACCGACCGACTCACCGAAGCCGTGGAGCCGCTACTCGTCGGCCTGACTCGGGTGCAGGGCGGGGTCCGCGACGTGCTGGGCCGGGTGCCCGCGGTCCGGGAGCTGGCCGGGTCGGACCTGTTGCGGCGGTGGGTCGAGCCGATCCTGGGTGCGGACTGCGTGGCGGTCAACGCCACCCTCTTCGACAAGGCCGACGGCCGCAACTGGAAGGTCCCGTATCACCAGGACGTGACGGTTCGCTTGCGGGAGCGGAGGGAAGTCCCGGGCTTCGGCCCGTGGTGGGAGAAGGCTGGCGTCCCGCACGTCTGGCCGCCGGCGGAGGTGATCGAGCAGATGCTGGCCGTGCGGATCCACCTGGACGACTGCGGGCCGGACAACGGCCCCCTGCGGGTGATCCCCGGTTCGCACCGCTCCGGCATACTCCCATCGCCGGAGATCGACGCCCGGCGGGACCGCGGCCCCGAGGTCGCCTGTCCCATCGGCCGCGGCGGGCTGGTGGTGATGCGGCCGCTGTTGCTGCACGCCTCCTCGCCGGCGGATCGGCCGCAACGGCGGCGGGTCGTTCACATCGAGTACGCCGTCCCCAACTTACCGGGTGGGCTGGAGTGGCACGAGCGGGTGCGGCCGGAGACGGAGGTGCCGGGCTACAAATAGACCGGTTGACAACGCGCTGCCCGGATGGACATGCCGTCATGACCTCAGCGGGCGAACGGATTGCCGAACACCAGGGCGAGCTAACTCCGCTTGGGCAGCCCGCTCCGCCGTACCCACCGTGGCCTCATCAGCGGATGCAGCGTCAGCAGCCACAGACCAGACCAGACCATCGTCTCATCGTCCGCGTAGCCCGAACCGGTCAGTGCGCTAGCCGCGTAGACCGCGAACGCTTCCGCCTCAGCCCCCGCATGATCGGCAGCTGCCGCGGCGAAGGCGGCACAGGCCGCGGTCGCCGCAACATACAGTCGTGCGCGGTCGGGGTCCTGTCTCCCCTCTCGGACGAGCCGTTGGCATAGTTCCAGCGGTCGGCGGTAATCATCATCCGGTTGGGGCAACAGTTGCCAGACGCGGCGACAACAGGCAACAGCGAACTCCCGTAGTTCACATTCCCCGACGCGGCCGGCGACATGGGCGAGCATCGGTTGGGGATTCGCACAGCAGAGTCATTCCGCTTCCGTCACTCGACGCCCTCCACGGCCTGACTCCCATTTGGGATGCGAACCGAGCCGCATCTTAATGTGGTGGCCGCCCGCCGACCCCGCATCCTAACCCGCTCACTCGGACCACGCGAGGGGCCAGTTGCCGTTCCGGTCGATACACCGATCGGGCCTCAACCTGCCCCACTCACGCCGCGGCGCGTTCCGGGGGTACAATTCCTACAGGCCCCTCCCCTTCCCCGGGCAACGTCTGGTCCTCCTTCTCGTCACCGAATCACCCATGGCCATCGTCGGCATCGATCTCGGGACCCCTTCTGCGCGGTCGCCACCCTCGACGAAAAGGGGCGGCCGGTCACCGTCCCCAACCGCGACGGCGGACCGGCCCCGAAAAGGGGTCGGGTTAGTTATTGCGTGCCAACCCGCGTCACCGCTCAAAAGTAACCTGACCCCTTTTCTCTGCGTGCGCGGGATCGGCTTACTTGTCGAAGTCGAAGCCCGAATTCTCGGTGCCGCCTTCCTTAACGCTCTTGTTCGGCTTGTTGCTGCCGTCCGACTTCAACTCGATCTTCAGGTCATCGGTCGGCCCGGTGATGGTCACCTTGAGATCGGACGTAGTAACGTCGGCGTACTTCTGGGGGGCGTGCCACTTCGTCGTCTCGGGGGTGAGCGACTCGCCGGCCAGGATGGCGACCGGGTGCGTGCCGACGGCGCAGCCGTCGCCGGAGACGGTCGTGGTCAGCGTGAAACGGCCGTCGCCACCGATGCGACCGGAAGCCGGACGCCAGCCGGACGGGATCACCTGGATGTGGCCGTAGGTCAACGGCTGCCCATCGATGAGGACGATGCCGGAGACGGGAACGATCTTCGGGCCGCCGTCACCGCAACCGGCCAGACCAACAACGGCAGCCACCAGGGCCGCGCCCGCAACGAAGCGGGCGCGGCCGGCAAGGGTGGAAGACATGGGAGAGACCTTCTCGCTTAGTTGGGGGAGGCGACTTCACCACCCTTGATGGTGGAGAGGCTACGGTACAGCGTAATATCCATGTTCTGCTGCAGGAAGCGAACGCTGCCGTCGCCCAGAGCGAAGTTGGCCCCGCCGGAGTGGCGGCTCATGAACGCGCCGTTGTTCGCATTGTTGTAAAGGATGCCCGTGCCGGGTGCTGTGTTGATCGGGTTCTCGGTCGTCCGCAGGCAGTGGGTGTGGCGGGAGCCGACGCTCCAGACGTTCGGGTTGTTGCCCAGGTGGCCGTCGTACACCTCGCCGACGACCAGCGTATTGCTGGTGCCATCGACCATGTCCGCCATGCGCTTCTTGTGGAAGTAGACGAACAGCCCGGTGTTGTCGAACTTCACGGCCGCACTGATCCCCCGGCTCGGCCCGTTGGTGCCGCTGACCAGGGCATAGCTGCCGACGGCGGCGTTGATCGAGGTGCCGGAGCCGCTGTTGGTAATGTACGGCATGGCCGTGTCCGACGGGCAGACGTACGTACTCGGCCGCGTCTCCAGACCGACCTTGTCGACCACGCGCCAGGTCGCGTTGTCGGTAGTCGGCCATGGCACGTCCGCTTCTGTCGTGCCGAGCGACTTGTAGACGTTGTCTTGCTCGATGTACGGCAGGAGGAAGACGAAGCCGCTGGACCCGCCACGGTTGACGCTCGTCAGCGACATGCCGTTGCACGGGGTGCCGGACCCGTCGCAGCCGAAGCGGCCGGCCGGGAAGTAGTTGTTCGCGTCGTGATGGTTGTGCGCCGCCAGCGCGATCTGCTTAAGGTTGTTCTGGCACTTCGTGCGGGTAGCGGCCTCACGGACCTTCTGTACGGCGGGCAAGAGCAGGCCGATCAGGATCGCGATGATCGCGATCACGACCAGCAACTCAATCAGGGTGAACGCCATCCGCCCGCGTACAGCGGCAAACCGAAGCATAAAATGCACTCCGGGAGTGAAGAGGACAGTCGCACTCTTGTAAACCAGTTCGGCCGGTAGGTCAACGGTGCCAGTTCATGAGAATCACCCCAAACCTACACCGAGTCATCACTCAGCGATCAATACTTCGATCCGACCAATGATCAGGCGGCGGTCCGGCTCGCAGCCCAACTCGCCAAACGCTGCGGCGGCCATTTCGCCGAAGCTCCTTCCGCCCGGCCAGGTTCCGCCCCGCACCGGACCAGCCACCCGACGGCCTCGCATTCCAGCCCACTAACCCGAACCGTGCGAGGCCCGGTTGCGACCCCGGTCGGGCCTCGACCCGCCCACTCACACGGCAGGCGATTCCGGGTTACAATTCACGGAGGCGCCTCCCCTTCCCCGGGCAACTTCGGGTCTTCCCGTCACCGAATCACACATGGCCATCGTCGGAATCGACCTCGGGACCACCTTCTGCGCGGTCGCCACCCTCGACGAAAAGGGGCGGCCGGTCACCGTCCCCAACCGCGACGGCGAGGTGCTGACCCCCTCCGCCGTGTACCTCACCGACGATGGACAGGCTGTCGTCGGTCAGCCGGCGATGGACGTGTCCCTCGAACAGCCCGACCGCGTCGCCACCCTCATCAAGCGGCGCATGGGCTACCCGGAGTACGGCCGACCGGTCGCGGGCAAGTCACTCCGGCCGGAGACGCTGTCCGCGGTCATCCTGCGGAAGTTGGTGCAGGACGCCGAACTCCAACTCGGGCCGGTCACGCAGGCGGTCATCACCGTGCCAGCATACTTCGACGACACGCGCCGCAAGGCCACCATGGACGCCGGCCGCATCGCCGGGCTGGACGTGCTGGACATCCTCGACGAGCCGTCCGCCGCGGCCCTGGCGTCCGCCCTCCAGCAGAACCCCGGGGCCGACCTGCCGGCCGACGCCCCGCGGACCGTCCTGGTCTACGACCTCGGCGGCGGCACCTTCGACGTGACGCTCGTGAAGCTCGGCCGCAAGCGGTTCCAGACGCTCGCCATCGAGGGGGACGTCCGGCTCGGCGGCAAGGACTGGGACGACCGGCTGGTCAACCACGTCGCGGAACTCTTCCGCCAGCAGTTCAGCGCCGACCCGCGCGAGGACCCGCAGTCGCTGGCCATGCTCCAGGCCGCCGCCGAGCGCGCCAAGCGGACCCTCTCCAAGGTCGATCAGGCGAGCATCACCTGCGCCCACGACGGGCACAAGATGACAGTGCCCGTCACGAAAGCCGAGTTCGAGAACCTGACCCGCGACCTGCTCCTGCGCACCCGGCTGACGGCGCAGCACGTCGTCGAGGAGGCGGGGACGACCTGGGACCAGGTGGACCGGGTGCTGCTGGTCGGCGGCTCGACGCACATGCCGATGACCGCGCGGATGCTCCGCGAGTTGACCGGCCGGGAGCCGGACCGGTCGCTGGCGGTCAGCGAGGTGGTGGCCCGCGGGGCGGCGGTCCATGCTGGAATCGTGCTCGCGCGCCGGGCGAAGGAGGCCGGGCAGGCGCCGTCGCTGGACCCCCTCGGGGACGTGGTCGAGATCAGCGTCAACGCGCACAGCCTCGGGGTCGAGGTCCGCAAGGGAGACGAGCGGATCAACGACCGGCTGATCCCGAAGAACACGCAACTGCCGGCGTCCGCGACCCGCACCTACTTCACGGTGGCGGATAACCAGTCGAAGGTGCGGGTGCGGGTACTGCAAGGGGAGGCACACCAGGCGGAGGCGTGCATCCCGGTCGGGGAGTGCTGGGTGTACGGCCTGCCGCCGCAGTTGCCGAAGGGGTCGCGGGTCGAGGTGCGCTGCGGGGTGGCAGCAAATGGTCGGATCGAGGTGACGGCGCGGGACCAGACCAGCGGCAAGTCGGCGACGGCCGAGATCCACCGCCAGGGCGGGCTGGAGGAGGACGACCTCCGCCGCGAGGCCGACTGGGTGAAGGGACTGAAGATCCAGTAGGATGGGGGCGGGAGGTGTGACGTGGAGAAGGTCGAAGTCGATGTGAGCGAACTGCCGACGCGGTTTACCGAACTGCTGGCGAAAGCCGTTGCCGGGGACGAGGTGGTCATCACCGCTGACGGGAAGCCCCTGGCCTGGTTAAACCCGATCCCGCAACCGGGTGGGCCGCGCGTCCCTGGCTTCGCGAAGGGCGCGTTCCTGGGGATGGCGCCAGCTTTCGATGCCCCACTCCCGGATGAGTACTGGCTCGGGGACAACCCGTGACCGGGCTCCTCGACACGCACACCTTCGTCTGGTGGGCGGACAACTCACCGAAGCTGTTCCCGACCGCCGGCACCTTCATCCGGGACCCGGCGAACACCGTCCTCCTGAGCGTGGCGAGCATCTGGGAGGTCGTCATCAAACACAAGCTCGGGAAGCTCCCACTGAGCCAGCCGCTCGGGGCGATCCTTTCCCGCTTGCCGGCGGCGGGCATCACCGTACTGCCGGTCCAGATCGACCACGCGCTGGCAGTGGACCGGTTGCCGGACCCGCACCGCGATCCGTTCGACCAAATGCTCGTAGCCCAGGCCATCGTCGAGGGAGCCGTCCTGCTCACCGTTGATCCGATCTTCCAGCAGTACCCGGTAACGGTCGTCTGGTAGTGCGAAGGCGAAAGAAGTGACCGCCGCCGGCGAATTACCAGGTTATGCGGGCCGAGTCCGGCCCGTCACCACATCGGGGAGACTACGATGGACGAGGTGATCCGCGGCCTGTCCGGCGGGCAGTTCATTGGGCTCGTGGCGGTGATCCTGGGGGTGCTGTTCGTGACGCTCAGTTCGCTGGCGTCGATCATCGCCCCGAACTGGCGCAAGGCCCGGCAGGCCGAGGCCGAGGCGCTGCTCAAGCGCGACCTCATCGCCGCCGGGTTCTCCGCCGACGAGATCGAGCGCGTCGTCCGGGCCACCAGCAGCGGTCGGCCGTCGAAGGCGTGCGACCGGTCGCACGCCTTCGACGG
>DATLIF010000352.1:0-10464 GCA_035539575.1 Fimbriiglobus sp.
CTCCCTCGGGCGGGCAAGCCCGCCGCTGGGGAGGAGGTAATTCCACCACCGAATTCAGCCTTTCAAGCGGCCAGCATTTTGGGAAGGGGGACAGTGGTAATCGTGAACTCCCGCCCCGACAGCGGGTGGAACGGATGGGTCACCCGAAACGTTCCGTTGCAGTCGTCTGGACGGGGCGCATTTCGTCGCGTAGCGGAATGCGACGTGCGAAAGAGCAATCCAATCGGTAGAGCGAGAGTGCCTGGATCACTTCGTCGGCTTCGGCGAGGACCACCTGCGGTACAACCTCTACGAGTATCTGTCCCATTTCCATCGGGAACGGTGCCACCAGGGTCTGGGTAACATCCCGCCGGCGATTGCAAGCGGCGAGGAGCCGGACGTCATCCCGTTCCCCGCTGGGAAGGTCGAGTGCCGCCAACGGCTCGGCGGGCTCCTGAAGTCCTATCGCCGGGTTGCGTGAGCCCGAGGGATCGTTGACAAGTCGAAAACCGCAGCATTTCCCCAGGGGAACAGTCTGCGCCCGAGTCCGGGAATCGCCAGTTCGGCTGGCTCTCGGCGGCCCGGTCGGGAACGCATCAGATTTTTTTTGATCCGTCCCGGGCCGGCAGATGCGGCGTGCGCGGATATTTGAACAGGACGGGCTACGGGTCGAGCACCGCGCCCGCTTTGGCCAGCCTGAGGATCGTGACTGTGCCGTCCGGGCCCGCCGTCGCGAAGTGGCGGCCCTCCGGGGACATCGCCATCCCGTGGAGCCAGTCCGTTTTAGGCGGGTACAGCCGGATTACACGGTCACGATCGGGCTTCCCGTCGGTGCTCCACAAGCGGATCGTCCCGTCGTCACCTCCGCACGAGGCCATCAACATCCCGTCCGGTCGCCAGCCTCCGCCGATATGGCCCTGTTCACTGCCGGGCACCTCCATCCTTCGAAGTTGCTTTCGCGTCGCCAGGTCCCAGACCCCGAACTCGATGGCTTTGCCCACGTCGAGTCGGTCCGAGGAGCGGTGGTTCCCGACCGCCCCGAGCGATCGGCCGTCGGGGTGGAAGCCGAGCCACCGGACCTCCCCGAGACCAACCGACAGATTCGCGACCTCCCAGCCCGTCGCCACGTCAAAGACCTGAATCACTCCCCGATTCCATCCCGTCGCCAGCGTCTTACCGTCCGGGCTGAAGGCCATACTCCAGCTCCAATCGCTGGTGCCCTTCCGTGCGGGCAGGGTACGGCGGAGGCGCCCGGTGTCGGCCTCCCAGAGGTGGACCAAACCCGCGAACGTGGTACCCGCGACCAGGGTGCCGTCGGGCGAGAAGGCCACGGCCCGGACGTCCGACTTCACCCCAGACAGGGTTCGCAGTTTCTCCCCGGTGGTTGTGTCGTAGAGAACGACAGTTCCATTCAGTTCCCCGGCCGCGAGCCGCTTACCGTCGGAACTGTAGGCGACCGACCAGAATCCTCGATCGTTCGGCAGTACGCGCTCGCTCTTGCCGGTCGCCGCGTACCAAACCCGAACGCCTGGGTCGTTGCTTACCGACGCGAGGCGTTTGCCGTCCGGGCTGAAAGCCACGGACCACACCTGCCCGGAGTGGGCCTGCTGGGGGTACAACTCCTTCCCGGTCGCGGCATCGTAGGCCCGGACGTACGATTCAAAATCGTTCTCTCCGGGGCCGTGCGCCAGGACCGAGAACAGGGTCTTGCCGTCCGGGCTGAGTTGGTAGCCGACCCAGCCCGCGCGTTCGCTCAGGGAGGGGAGCGGCTTACCCTCAAAGGACTTGAGGTCCCACCGGGTGACAACGTGGTCGAGGTCCGGTCCTTTGTGCTCGTGCCTCGCCGACAACAGGCTCTTGCCGTCCGGGGCGAATGCCAGCCAACTAGCCGGGGTGTCGATCTTTTTCACCAGCTCCATCCTCACGGCGTCCCAGAGGAGCAACTCGGAATCGTTTCCGGTCGCCAACAGCTTGCCGTCCGGACTGTAGGTCGCGGTGTGGACATCGATCGTATGCCCACGGAGCGTCGCCAGCACCTCACCCGTGTCGGTGCTGAAGACCCGGAACGTCTTCGACGCCTGGTCGCCGGACACGATCTTCTGCCCGTCCGGGCTGAAGGCGATCTGCCAGACCCCGGCGGTCAGGCCGTCCAGAGTTCGGAGGACTGCTCCCGTCTTCAGGTCCCACACTTTCGCCACATCGCTGCCCGAGCTGACCAGCCGTGTACCGTCCGGGCTGTAAGCCAAACACCAGATGACATCGGCGTGGCCCTTCAGCGTTGCGGTAATCTCTCCTGTCTTGAGGTCCCAGATTTTGATTGTGTGGTCCCCGTCGAAATTTCCTGCCGCGAGGAACTGACTGTCGGGGCTGAACGCCGGCGAGTAAACTCGGCCATTGTGCCCGGTCAATGTGCGCACCAGTTGGCCCGTGCGGGCATCGAAGAGGGCGACCACGTCCCCATGCGGGACGGCCAGGAACTTCCCTTCGCGGTCCTGCGCCATCCACGAGTTTCGGGCCGCCTTCGGGAGACGGAAGCGGGTGTCGCCGAGGATGGCGACAACTTCAGGCGGGACCTGGGCGGGATCACCCTTGCCAACCAGCTTCAGGAGATCCGGCGGAATCGCCTCGCGCTGGAGGTTATCGGCCGCGGCCGGCCGGGATGCCAGCTCCTGCGGGTCGGGTACCGGACGCGCCGCGGCTGGTTCGATCGGGGGCGGCAGGTCCGAGATGCGCAGAATCGAGAGCGTCCCGTCCGGGTTGGCAGTGGCCAGGTGTCGGCCTTCCGGCGACATCGATAGCCCATGTAGCCATGGGGAATCCGACGGGTAGAGCTGGATCACCCGGTGGCGATCCGGCTTGCCGTCGGTGCTCCAGAGCCGAATCGTCCCGTCCACATCCCCAGACGAGGCCATGTGCAGGCCGTCCGGCCGCCAGGCCCCGCAGAGGTGTCCGGAGGCAACCGGCATCCGACGGATCTCCCTCCGCGTTGTCAGATCCCAGACGCCGAGATTCGTGCCCTCGGACCAGCGCTTACCAACAATCCCGAGAGAGCGGCCGTCCGGGTGGAATTGCAGCCAGCGAACATCGTCGAGGCCGACGTGAAGGTCGGCGACTTCCCAGCCGGTCGCCAAATCGAAGAGGATGACCTCGCCCTCGGTCCAGCCGGTGGCCAGCGTCCTGCCATCCGGACTGAAGGCGAGGCTCCACGCATCTTTCCGCCGCCCGGCCAGCGCGTACCGCAGTTGGCCGGTGGTGACATCCCAGACATTCACAACGCCGGAGAACGAGGTGCCCGCGACCAGGCTACCGTCCGGCGAGAACGCCACCGTCCGGACGTCCGTGGTCGCACCGGTCAAGCTGCGCGGATTTTCCCCGCCGACCGCGTCGTAAAGGACGACCGTTCCATTGCCTCCCCCGGCCGCGATCCACTTGCCATCGGCACTGTACGTCACCGAGAAAAACCCCGCCTCACTCGGCAGCACGCGATCCAGCTTGCCGGTTGCCACGTCCCAGAGTCGGACTCCGGGCTCGCGGTTCACCGACGCCAGCCGTTTGCCGTCCGGACTAAAGGCCACGGACAGCACCTGCCCCTCGTGACACTCCGGGGAGAAAGTCGGCTTCCCGGTGACGGCGTCGTAGACTCGGACTCGCGGCTCGGACTCGGTCCCGTTCAATTCGTGCGCCACCAGCGAGTACAGAGTCTTGCCGTCGGTGCTCAGGCGGTAATGGGGCCAGCCAGCACGGTCGCCCAGCGACGGAAGGGGCTTGCCTGCGAACGTCCGAAGGTCCCACCGCGTCACGATGTGACTGTGGTCGGGACCAGTCTGGTCGTGCTTCGCCGTCATCAAGGACTTGCTGTCGGGGCCGAACGTCAGCCACCCGCTCGGGGTGTCAATCTTTTTCACCTGTTCCAGTTTCTCGGCGTCCCAGAGCAGCAACTCCTTGTCACTGCCGGTCGCGAGCAGCTTGCCGTCGGGGCTGTATGCCGCGGCGAAAACGTCGTCCGTATGCCCCAGAAGGATGGCCAGAGACTCTCCGGTGTTGGCGTCAAAGACCTTGAGAGTCCGCGAGGCCTTATCACCGCACACAATTCTCTTGCCGTCCGGGCTGAGGCCGAGTTGCCAGAACCGGTTCGCCTCGACCTCCAGGGTGCGAACGGCGACTCCCGACTTCAGGTCCCACACCTTCGCCGCGTCGCTGCCGGCGCTGACGAGTCGCGTGCCGTCGGGGCTGAATGCCACAGCGAAGAGATCGGCGGTGTGACCCTTCAGGGTCGCGGTGACATTCCCGGTCGCCAGGTCCCAGACCCGGACCGAGCGATCCCCGCCCCAGCCGCCGCCCGCAAGGGATTTGCCGTCTGGGCTAAAGGCGACGGCGTACATCCGACCGGTGCCGGTCAGCGTCCGGACCAGGACGCCCGTCTTCGCATCAAAGATGGCGACGATGTCCCCGTTCGGGACGGCCAGAAACTTCCCTTCGCGGTCCTGCACCATCCAGGAACTCTGGCCCTTCCTGGGTAGCCGGAAGCGGCCGTCGCCCAAGATCGCGACGACCTCGGGCGGCACTCGCGCCGGGTCGCCGCCGCCGGCCAGGGCCAGGAGCGACGGCAGGATGGCCTCACGGTGCAGCGCGTCGGCCGCGGTAGGCCGGGAGGCCAACTCCATGAAGGCAGGCACCGGCCGGGCCGGGCCGGGATCGTAAGGCGGAGGCGGGGCCGGGACTCGCGCCACCGCGATCTCCCCATCCAGGCTGGTCGCAATTGCGTATCGTCCCTCGGGGGTCAAGTTCGCGGAGACCCTACTCGACGGCTGTACGCGAACTGTCCGGCCGATCGGCGTGTTCCCGTCCATGTTCCACAATCGCAGGGTGCCGTCGTCGCCGCCCGTGACGAGCATCCGACCATCCGCCCGCCAAGCGCTACTGTTCACGCCGCTGTCGTGCCCGGCCAGTCGGTGCGTCTCCTTGCCGCTCGCAAGGTCATAGACGGGAGTATTGCCCACGCCCAGCCAATCGACGCTGGTGTTGCCGCGATGAATGGTCAGATCGAACCAGCCGTCGCCCGACTCGGCACAGGCGATCACTTTGCACGTCACCGTCTTGGTCGGCTTGATCGTGAGCTCGGCGCGGCGGTGGGAGCTTCGGAGGGTCGTCGGCGCCGCGTTCGCGTTCCCCGCCTTCGCCCACGTTGCCCCGACAATCTCGCCGTGATGGTTGTTGCCCGAGGAGTCGTTGACTACGGTGCCTTTGCCTTCGTTGAAGTGGTAGAGGGCGATCGTGTCACCGTCCGGCTCGAAACGTTCGGCCGGCGAGAAGTCGGTGGCGTATCGGGCAACCTTGGAAATTCGAACTTCGTGCAGGAGGCCCAGGAAGTGGCTGCCGTTTTGAGGATGGCCGCCGAGCGTCAAAGCTCGTTTTGAGGGATTGATACCGAGGGCGGGTTGCCGGTCCTGGAATCGGCCATTGACGTAGAATCGGATCTCACCCGTGCCGTCGTAGACGCCCGCGAGATGGATGAGCTGATTTCGCGGCGGCGGCTCCCGCTCCAGGGCGTAGACATACGCATCGGGCTTGAGCAATCGGATGCCGAAGGACATTTTCGAGTCGGCACCCCGGCCGGACGGGGCGACCCCCAGGGCGAATCCAGCTTTGTCGGAGTTGGCGACCAGGTCATAGTTAATGGCCGGATCGGACGGCTGCGTCAACACCGCCCACGTCTCCACGGTCAATGCACGGTTGTCGCTGATTTTCAGCGACGGAATCTTGACGACGCTGTCCTTGCCGTTGAATACCAGGCCAGTGCTACCGAGGGCCAGCGGTGGCATCGGATTGGGCGCATGCGAGGTGTGTATCTGTTTGCCGTCGCCCGCTTCATCCACCACCAGGAAGGGCGCCAGTTTTTCGTCCAGCGCAGTCATCACGAAGCGGTATTGCTGTCCCGCTTCGAGTTGCCACGAGTAGGTCTTTGAGGAGTATTGTCCCGCCTGATCCTTGTTCGGGCCGGCGTTCGGGGTGAAGCCATACTTCGGATTGTCCGGACCAATGAAGTCTCCGCGCCAGTGGCCGGCGACGGCGGCGGATCGGCCATCCGGGTGAAAATCCACCGACAGGACCGCGCCGCGCTGCCTGGGTAGGGTTCCGACCTGCCAACCGGTCGCGAGGTCCCACAGGGTGACGCTTCCGCCTTCGGAGCCAGTGGCGAGCACCTTACCGTCGAGGCCGAACGCGACCGCATATGCGGCGCCCGAGCCCACCCAGAATGTGCGGCGAAGGCCACCCGTTGCGACGTCCCACACACGCACCAGACCGTCCATGCTGGCCGCGGCGAGGAGCGTGCCATCCGGAGAAAAGGGCATTTGCCGGCTCTCCGGCCTGGCGGCAAAGCCGCCGCCGTCGAGTTGCCGCAGTTCCGTGCCCGAGACCGCATCGAAGAGGACGACGGGCCCGTTGTTCCAGTGGGCGGCCAGCACCTTGCCGTCCGGGCGGAAGGCGACCTTGTAGGCCGGGCCGGGTCGCGTGATGGCGTGGGCCTGCTTACCGGACGCCAGTTCCCAGAGTCGAACCGTGCCGTCCGCGCCGGCCGACGCGAGCCGGGTGCCGTCCGGGCTGGCGAGTACGGACCAGACCTGGCCGGTGTGGCCCTGTCCGACGAGTGGTTCGCCGGTGGCGGCGTCGTAGGACCGAACGATCCGTTCGCCCACGTGATCCGGTCCGTTGACGACCTGCGAGTAGAGCGTCTTGCCGTCGGTGCTGAGGTGGAAAACGGTCTGACCCTGGCGGGCGCTCAGCGACGGGAGCGGTTTGCCCTCGAAGGTCGTCAGATTCCACCGGGTCACCACGTGGGTCGCCGGATCCCACTGCTCGTGTTCGGCCGCCAACAGGGTCTTGCCGTCAGGGTCGAACGCTAACCACCCGGCCGGGGTGTCGATCTTCTTCACCAGCTCCAGTTTCTCCGCATCCCAGAGGATCAACTCGGCCTTGCTGCCGGTCGCCAGCAGCTTGCCGTCCGGGCTATAGGCCGCGGCTTGGACCTCGTCCGTGTGGCCGGTGAGGGTCGCCATCAGCGCGCCGGTATTGGGGTCGAAGACCCGGGCCGTCTTCGTCGGGCGATCGCCGCACACCACGCGCTTGCCGTCCGGGCTGAGGCCGATCCGCCAGAACCCGTCGGCCCGCACTTCCAGCGTTCGAACGGCCTCCTCGGTCTTCGGATTCCTCACCTTCAGCCCGTCGGAGGCCGCGCTGAGGAGGTGCTTGCCGTCCGGGGTGTATCCCACGGACCAGATGTTGTCAGTGTGGCCGTCCAGCGACGCGGTCAGCTTCCCGGTATCCAGATCCCAGACTTTGATGGTGTGGTCGCCGCCCCACTTCCCCCCGGCCAGGTACTTGCCATCGGGGCTGAAGGCGATCGCGTAGATCCGGTTGGACCCGGGTAGCGTGTGGACCAGTTCGCCCGTCGAGGCGTCGAAGACGGCGACCGTGTCACCGTTGGGGACCGCAAGATACTTCCCCTCGCTGTCCTGCGCCATCCAGGAGTTCTGAGCGAGCTTGGACAAAAGGAAGCGGGGGTCGCGCAGCACCGCGACCATTCCGGGCGGGAGGTTGTCCTGCTTGAGTCCGTCGAGTGGAGAGGGAAGTTTCGCCAGTTCGGCCACGTCGAGCGGTTTCCGCGGCGGACCCGGCTCGTAGTGCGGCGCCGGTGCCGGCGTGCGCAGGATCGACACGGTTCCGTTGAATCCCGCCACAACGAGGTACCGTCCCTCCGGCGTGAACGCGACATGCCGGGCCAGGCTCCCGAACGGGCCGGGGCCGATCACAAGGGACCGGTTGGGCGCATTCGTATCCCAGATTCGCACGGCACCTCCGTGGGATGCCGCGACGAAGCGACCGGTCGGATCGACCGCCAAGCCGTCGAGTCGCTCCGTGCTGCCGACGAGCACCGATTCCTTCTTCTCGATCAGATCCCACAATCGCACGGTGTCGTCCCAACCGCCGTGGACCAGGGTGCGGCCGTCGCCCCCGAACACGACCTTGGTTTCCGCGGGTCCGGCCGGCTCCCCCGGCGAACCGAGAGTTTGAACGCGCTGCATCGTTCGCAAATCGGTGACGTAGACCTTCCGGTCGAAGAGACCCACCGAGGCCAGGAAGCGGTTGTCCGGGCTAACCGTCACGGAGTTGGCATGCCCGTTGTGCCAGCGGAGCGGTGACTTTTCCTCCCCGCTCGCGACATCCCAGAATCGGACGCTCCCGTCCTCGTCTCCGGCCACGACGTGTTTGCCGTCGGCACTGAAGGCTACTTCGGAAGCGTTCTTGATCGCCTCGGTCGGAATCGTTCGCACTGTATCGCCGGTTGCCGAGTCCCAGAGACGAATTGTTCCGTCGTGGCTTTTGGAGGCGACGAACTTGTTATCCGGGCTAAAGGCGACCGAGTAGACCGTCGAAGTGTGTCCGGCCAGCGTGCGAGCCGGTGGCTGCGGATCGCCCGCCGCCCACGCCGCGAGGTCCCAGAGGCGGACCATGCCGTCCAGACCGCCCGAGACGATGGAGCGGCCGTCCGGGCTGACGGCCACGGCCCACACCTCGCCGGTGTGGCCCTGACGAGCGAACAACTCCTTCCCGGTCGCGGCGTCGTAAGCCCTGACACGCTCCTCACCCAGACGCGGCTGACTCGGTTGATCCGGTGTCCGGTCGACAATGATTGAATAAAGAGTCTTGCCGTCGGGGCTCAGTTGGTAGACCGGCCAACCCGTTTTCGGGCTGAGGGGTGGGAGCGTTTTGCCTTCGAAGGTGACCAGGTTCCACCGGGTCACGACATCGTTTGCCAGCGAGCGGCCGGGACTGTGCTGGGCGGTCAGGATCGTCTTTCCATCCGGCTCGAACGCGAGCCACCCGGCGGGCGATGCGATCTTCTTCACCAGTGCCAGTTTCTCGGCATCCCACAGGAGCAACTCCTTGTCGCTCCCGACCGCCAGCACCTTGCCGTCCGAGCTGTAGCCCGCAGCGCGTGGCTCGGAACTGTATCCCTGAAGTGTTGACAGCAAGTCGCCGCTATCGAAGTCGAACACCCGGGCGGTCTTCGATGGCGAGTCGCCACAAACGAACTTCTTGCCATCCCGGCTGAAAGCGATCAGGAACGACCAACCGCCCTTCCCCTCGAGCGTCCGACGGACCGATCCGGACTTCAGGTCCCACACCTTGACCGCATCGCGCCCCTGGCTGACCAGCGCCGTGCCGTCCGGGCTAAAGGCAATGCCACCGATGTCTCCAGAATGACCTTTCAAGGTCGCAACCACTCGACCGGTTGGCACATCCCACACAATCACCGTGTGGTCCGCCGTTACATTCCCCCCGGCCAATAGCTTTCCGTCCGGGCTGAAGGCGACCATGTTCACCCGACCGGTGAGCCCGGTCAACGTACGAATCAGCTCGCCGGTCCTGGCGTCGAAGAGCGAGACGACGTCCGCGTTCGGGACCGCCAGGAGTTTTCCCTCGCGGTCTTGCGCCATCCAGCCGCGCATTCCCGCTTTGGGCAAGTGAAATCGGGAATCACCCAGCACCGCGACCAGTTCGGGCGGTGCCAGGCCCGAACTGCCAGCAGCCAGCGCGCGCAATCCCGCAGGGATCTGATTCTGCGTGCGGCCGTCCAACGGGCTTGGCCGCGCCGCCAGTTCCTCCGCGGTCGGGGCTTTCCAGTCCGGCAACGGGTTCAATGCCGACGGTGTTGGGTCGACGGGGTCGTCCGCGGGCCGGAACGCCCGGTATCCGATTACGCTGAGCACGACGATGGCCGTCGCGACCAGAGCGGCCACGGGCCAAAACCGGCGCCGGCCACGGGGGTGAATCCCGCGGACCGCGGGCGGCGGCGCCACCCGATCCGGGGCCTCCAGGTGCGCCAGGTACCGGGCGAACAGGTCCGCCACTTCCGTTGCGGTCTGGATCCGCTCCGCCGGGTCCTTCGCCAGCAACTTCTCGACCACCGTGCACAGCCACTTCGGCACGTCCGGGTTCGCCTCCCGGATCGGTCGGGGATGGTCGTCGCAGACGCGACTGAGGACAGCGACGGTGCTCTCGGCCCGGAACGCCGGCCGACCAGTGCATAACGTGTAGAGCACGCTCCCCAGGCTGAACAGGTCGCTCCGCGAGTCGATCTGCTCCCCCTTGGCCTGCTCCGGGGACATGTACATCGGCGTCCCGGCGATCACCCCGCTTCGCGAAATGCTCGCATCGTCGGCCGCCCGGGCCAGGCCAAAGTCGGTCAGCTTGACCCGCCCGACCCCGTCCTCCAGCAGGATGTTGCCCGGCTTCACGTCCCGGTGCACCAGCCCCCGGGCGTGCGCCGCCGCCAGCCCCCGGGCCGACTGCATCCCGATCCGCAAGACTTCCCGGACCGGGACCGGCCCGCCCGCCCGGATCCGCTCCTCCAGGGTAATGCCGCTGACGAACTCCATGACCAGGTACGGGACCGCCGCGTCCTCGCAGACCGCGTGAATC
>DATLIF010000353.1:0-10015 GCA_035539575.1 Fimbriiglobus sp.
CGCTCCCCTCGGGGGACTGACGTCCCCCGCTCGCTTTGTTGGAAGTCCGCCGCCACCTCTCTCCCGGTTCCTATGCTGAACTGATGGGTTGTTCGGGCGCCGCCCGCGGCCCGACACCCGTTTCAGGAGCCGTTCCGATGCGCGCCGTCGCCGTCCTCCCCGGCAAGCCGAACACCGTCCACGTCCGGGACGTCCCCGCCCCGCGATTGACCGACCAGCCCCACCCGCACGTCTGCCACGTCCCCGAGGGGCGCGGAGTGCTGGTGCGGACGCTCCAGATCGGGGTGGACGCCACCGACCGCGAGATCAACGAGGCGCTCTACGGCAACCCGCCGCCGGGCGGCGACCACCTGGTCATCGGGCACGAGAGCTTCGGGCAGGTCCTGGAGGTCGGCAACCGGGTGACCGAAGTGCGGCCCGGAGACTACGTCTCCTGTACCGTTCGCCGGCCGGGCGGGTCGATCCACGACAAGATCGGCCGCAACGACATCACCGGTGAAGAAGTGTATTACGAGCGCGGCATCAACCTCTGCCACGGGTTCCTCACCGAGTCGTTCGTGGACGATGCGGAGTACATCGTCAAGGTGCCACAGGGGCTCAAGCACCTGGGCGTGCTGGCCGAGCCGGCCAGCGTGTGCGCCAAGGCGATCGAACAGGCGTTCCTGGCCCAGCAGCGGCTCCAGGTGTGGCACCCCCGGCGGGCGTTCGTGCTCGGGGCCGGGCAGATCGGCCTGCTGGCCACGATGATGCTGCGGCTGCGCGGGCTGGAGGTGTACACCCTGGCGACGAAGCCGGCCCCGAACCTCAAGGCCGACATCGCCGGCGGGTACGGGGCCACCTACGTCAGCACCCGGCAGACGCCGCTGGCCGAGCTGGCCCGAGAGGTCGGCCGGCCGGACCTGATCGTCGAGGCGACCGGCAACGCCGAGGCGTGCTTCCGCGCGATGGAGGTGCTGGCCATCAACGGCGTGCTGGTGTGGACGAGCATCACCGGCGGCAAGCACGACGTCACCGTCGATGCAGCGAAGATCAACCTGGAGTGGGTGCTGGGCAACAAGCTGCTGGTGGCCAGCGTCAACGGCAACCGCCGGCACTTCGAGCTGGGCCTCCAGGCCCTGGCCCACGGCGAGTTGACCTATCCCGGCATCACGCAGCGCATCCTGACCCACCCGGTCTCCGGGCTGGACGGCTACCGGGAGATGATGCGGTTGCTGGAAGAGAAGGACGCGCTGAAGGTGTTCGTGGACGTCGCCGGCTGAGCGGGTGGGTGGCACCCGACGCCGTTTTCTCCCCCGAACGTCGAGTTGGGGGGACCGCGGAACCGATACCAACCATAGCGCCCTGGGGATTTGGCCCGTCCCCGGGTGACTGTATCGGCCGCGGAGGTGTGGGGATGCCCAGGACAGGGCGTCGGGTGTGGCTCGCTATCACGGCGCTGGTCGTCGCGGCCGGTGTCGTCGGCGCTCAGGAGCCGGCACCCCTTCCGGTCGCCCCCGCCGGCGTGGCGGACACCCGGCCGCTGCCGATCACCCTGCCGACCGCGCTGCAACTCGCCGGGGTCAACCCGCTCGACATCGCTGTCGCCACGGAACGACTGCGGATCGCGTCGGCGCAGTACGACCGCGCCCGGGTGCTGTGGCTGCCCAACCTCAGCGCCGGGGTGGACTACTTCCGCCACGACGGGCAGATTCAGGACATCGTCGGTACCGTGTTCACCACGAGCCGCTCGTCGGTCCTGGTCGGGGGCGGGCCGGGCCTGTCGGTCGCGGCGGCCGACGCCCTGTACGCCCCGCTGGCCGCGCGGCAGGTGATCCGCGCCCGGCAGGCCGACGTGCAGGCCGCCCGCAACGACAGCACCCTGGCGGTGGCCGAGGCGTACTTCGCCGTCCAGCAGGCCCGCGGCGAGGTGGCCGGGTCCGCGGATTCCGTTCGCCGGGCAGAGGAATTGGTCCGGCGGGCCGAACAGCTCGCGCCCGGGTTGGTCCCGACGGTCGAGGTCAGCCGGGCGCGGGCCGAGCTGGCCCGCCGCAAGCAGGCCGTAGAAGCCGCCTACGAGCGCTGGCAGGTGTCCAGCGCCGACCTGACACGGCTCCTGCGGCTCGACCCGGCCGCCGTGGTCGAGCCGGCCGAGGACCCGGCGCTACGGGTCGAACTCGTGAACCTCGCCTGCCCGGTGGACGACCTGATCCCGGTCGCCCTGACCAACCGCCCGGAGCTGGCGTCGCAACAGGCGCTGGTGCAGGCGACCCTGGCCCGGCTGCGGCAGGAGAAGGTCCGCCCGCTGGTCCCGAGCGTCGCCCTCCGCGGGGTTGGGTCGAACACGCCGGGGCTCTCCAGCGGGTATTTCGGCGGCGGGGTGAACGACTCCGTCGGGAACTTCGGCGGCCGCAACAGCATGGACCTTCAGCTCGTCTGGCAGCTCGACAACCTGGGGTTCGGTAACCGCGCGGCGGTCCGCGAACGAGAGGCGGAGAACCGGCTGGCGCTGGTTGAGTTGCTGCGGGTTCAGGACCGGGTCGCGGCCGAGGTCGCCCAGGCGCTGGCCCGGGCGAAGCGGGCGGCGAACCGGGTGAAAGAGGCCGAGGGCGGGGTGCGAAGCGCAGCCGAGACGGCCGAGAAGAACCTCCAGGGGCTCGGCCAGACGAAGCGGGTCGGGGAACAACTGGTGCTGGTGTTCCGGCCGCAGGAGGCGGTGGCCGCAGTCACCGCCCTCGATCAGGCATACCGCGACTACTACGCCGCCGTGGCCGACGCCAACCGCGTCCACTTCGCGCTGTACCGGGCGCTGGGCCAGCCCGCACAGGCGCTGCTCGCCCCCCAGCCGGCGCCCGCGCCGCCGGCCGCACCGGCTCCGGCCCGTACGGCTTCGCCCCAGCCCGCCCCGAGCCCGGCCGGCATCCCGGTCCACCAGCCGGGGACCCTGCCGGCCTGGGTCCGATCGTCGAACACGCCGGCCCCGAAGCGGCCGTGACAGGTTTTCGCCACCGGTCCGCTTCGACCCATTCGCTGCGGCGGATACCATACCCCAATCCGCGGTCACGACCTTCTCGTACCTCCGGGCGTCGCCGATGAACCCGATCTCCGCCGCCTTGCGCCGGCCGATCACCGTCATGGTGCTGACCGTCGGGCTGCTCTTCGCCGGGCTGCTCGCGGTCAGCCGGATGAAGGTGGACATCTTCCCGTCGCTGGACCTGCCGGTCATCTACGTCTGCCAGCCGTACGGCGGCATGGACCCGCAGCAGATGGAGGGGTTGATCGCCAACTATTACGAGTACCACTTCCTCTACATCAACAACATCCACCATGTCGAGTCGAAGAACACCCAGGGCGTCTCCCTGATGAAGCTGTACTTCCACCCCGGCACCGACATGGCCCAGGCCATGGCCGAGACGGTGGGGTACGTCAACCGCAGCCGGGCGTTCATGCCGCCGGGAACGGTCAACCCGTTCATCATGCGCTTCGACACTGGCAGCGTGCCGGTTGGCTACCTGGTCCTCTCCAGCGAAACGAAGACCATCGGCCAGATCCAGGACCAGGCGCTGTTCAAGGTCCGGCCGATGTTCGCGGCCATCGAGGGGGTGAGCGCTCCGCCGCCGTTCGGCGGCAGCCAGCGGACGGTGGTCGTTCGGGCCGACCCGGACCGGCTGCGGGCCTACGGCCTGTCGGCGGACCAGGTCGTCCAGGCCCTCACGGCCGGGAACACGATCGCGCCGTCGGGCCAGATCCGCATCCGGGAGCGGATGCCGCTGGTGCCGACCAACGCGATGGTGGTCCAGCCCGCCGAACTCGGGAACATCGAGGTGAAGTCCGGCGTGTTCCTCCGCGACGTGGTTCGCCGCGACCCGGTCACCGACAAACCCTTGATCGAGGACGCCAGTGACATCCCGACCGGGTACGCCCTGGTCAACGGCAAGCGGGCGGTTTACATCCTGGTCACGAAGCGCGCCAGTGCCAGCACCCTGGACGTGGTCAACAAGGTCCGGGCGAACCTGCCGGCGATGCAGGCCGAGTTGCCCGACGATATCCGGGTGAGCTTCGAGTTCGACCAGTCGCCCTACGTCACCAACTCGATGAAGGGGGTGGCGTCTGAGGGGCTGCTGGCCGCGGGGCTGGTCGGGCTGATGGTGCTGGTGTTCCTGCGCGACTGGCGGAGCGTGGTGGTGGTCGTGCTGACCATCCCGCTGGCGCTGGTGGCGGCGCTGGTCGCGCTGTGGCTGTCCGGCCAGACGGTCAACCTGATGACGCTCGGCGGGCTGGCCCTGTCGGTCGGCATCCTGGTGGACGAGGCGACGGTGGCGGTCGAGAACATCCACGTCCAGATGCACGCGACCGACTCGGTCGCCCTGGCGGTCTGGCGCGGGGTGAGCGAAACCGCCGTGCCGCGGCTGTTGGCAATGCTATGCGTACTGGCAGTGTTCATCCCCTCGTTCCTCTTGCAGGGGGCGGCTAAGGCGCTCTTCGTGCCGCTGGCGCTGGCGGTCGGGTTCGCCATGATCGCCAGCTACGTCCTGTCGAGCACGTTCGTGCCGGTCCTCTCCGTCTGGCTGCTCCGACGGTCCGGGCGAACGGCCGGCGTCAGCCGGCCGGTGGCTCTGCGGCCCCGGGGCACCTCCGACGGCACCGGCCCCGGGAAGTACCGGCCGGCTGACGCCGGCCGTTCGCCGTACAGTTGGGCGGTGCGTTTCCGGTATCTCGTCGTGCCCGCTTATCTGATCGCGGCCGTGGCGGCGGTGGCCTTGCTCGGCCCGCGGGTCGGGACCGAGATCTTCCCGCAGGTGGACACCGGCCAGTTCCAGTTCCGCTTGCGCGCCCCGACCGGAACCCGGATCGAGCAGACGGAAGCGATCACCCAGGAGGCGCTGCGGTTCATCGGCGAGGAGGCCGGGCCGGAGAACGTGGCCATCACCCTGGGCTACCTGGGCGTGGTCCACTCGGCGTACCCGGTCAACGGCGTCTACCTGTGGATGGGCGGGCCGCACGAGTCGGTGATGCGGGTCGCGCTAAAGCCGGGCGCGGTTTCGGTGGAAGACCTCAAGGTGCGACTGCGGGAGAAGCTGCCGGCTCACCTGGAGGCGTGGACGGCCCGCAAGTGGAAGCAGGAGGGCGTCCCCGCCGACGCGGCCGAACGGCGGGTGAAGGAGATCCGGCTCTCGTTCGAGCCGGCCGACATCGTCAACGAGGTGATGAGCTTCGGCTCGCCCACCCCGATCGAGGTGCAGGTGGCCGGGTCGAACATGGCGAACAACCGGGCCTACGCCGAGAAGCTGCGCCAGGAGTTGGCGAAGGTCCCGGCCGTCCGCGACCTCCAGTACGGGCAGGCGCTGGACTACCCCACGGTCGAGGTCCGGGTGGACCGGGAGAAGCTGGCCTACGCCGGGGCGACCGTCGCCGACGTGGCGAAGGCGGTGACGCCGTTTACCTCGTCCAGCCGGTTCACCGTCCCGAACTACTGGCGCGACCCGGCCAGCGGGATCGGCTACCAGGTGCAGGTCGAGGTGCCGACAGCGCTGGTCAACTCGGTCCGCGACCTGGAGACGGTCCCGATCCCGGCCCCGGAGGGCGGGCGCGTGCTGGTCCGGGACGTGGGCGAGGTGAAGGAGGGGACGATGCCGGGGGAGGTCCACCGGTACAACATGAAGCGGCTGGTGAGTATGACGGCCAACGTCCAGGGGGAGGACCTGGGCGCGGTGGCCCGGCAGGTGGACCGGGCGATCAAGGCCGCCGGCGAGCCCCCGAAGGGGGTGACGGTGGACGTCCGCGGTCAGATCACTCCGATGCGGGAGCTGTTCGGGACGCTGGCGTTCGAGCCGCCGTGGGCGGTGTCGCCGGCCCGCTGGTTTGAGGGTCTGGCCGGCGGGCTGATCGTGGCGGGGGCGGTGATATTCCTCATGCTGACCGCGTACTACCAGTCGGTGCGGCTGGCCCTGGTGGCGGTGGCCCCGGTCCCGGCGGTGCTGGCGGGGGTGGTGGCCGCCCTGCTGCTGACCGGCAGCACCCTGAACCTCCAGTCGTTCATGGGGGCGATCATGGCCGTCGGGGTGGCGACTGCGAACGCCATCCTGTTCGTCACCTTCGCCGACCGGGCGCGGACGGGCGGGCTGACCGCACGCGAGGCCGCGGAAGAAGGGCTCCGCAGCCGCGTCCGGCCGATCCTGATGACCAGCGCCGCGATGATCGCCGGGATGATGCCGATGGCCCTCGGCCTGGGCGAGGGCGGCGACCAGGTGGCGCCGCTGGGTCGGGCGGTGATCGGCGGGCTGGCGGCCGGCACCCTGACCACCCTGCTCGTGCTGCCGGCCGTCTTCGCACTGGTGATGGGCCGCGGCGAGGCCCGGTCGGCGTCCCTGGACCCGTTCGACCCGGACAGCCGGCACTTCGTCCCCGAAGTCCCGCTCACCCCCCAGGGGGAGACGCATGCGTCGTGACCACTTGCTAATCCTGGCGGCCCTCGCAGGCATCTCCGCCGGGTGCAACCGCACGGCGGCACCGCCGGCCGGGGGCGGGGCGAACACGACGACTGCCCCGGCGGTGACCGTGGTGAAGCCCGAACGCCGCGCCGTCAAGCGCGTCGTCGAGCAACCCGGGGCGGTCCAGCCTTACGAGGAGACGTCGCTGCACGCCAGGCTCCCCGGGTTCGTGAAAGCCGTCGGGGCCGACCCCACCCGGCCGGGCGCGAACCAGCAGATCGACATCGGCAACCGGGTGACGGCCGGGCAGCTACTCGCCGAGATCGCCATGCCCGAGGTCGAGCAGGAGGCGAAACAAAAAGCAGCGCTGGTCAAGCAGGCCGAGGCCGAGGTCACGCAGTCGCGCAAGGCGCTGGCCGCGTCGGACGCCGGGGTGGCGTCTGCCCAGGCCCAGGTGGCCGAGGCCAGGGCCGGTATGGGCCGCGCGCAGGCGCTCTACGACCGCTGGCAATCGGAAGTGACCCGGATCAGCGGGCTGGTTCAGGGCGGGGTGATCGACTCGCAGACCCGCGACGAGACGCAGAACCAGTTCCGCGCCGCCGAGGCCACCCGCACCGAGGTCGCGGCCAAGGTGACAACAGCCGAGGCGGGTGTCCGAAAAGCCCAGGCGGACAAGGACAAGGCGGTCGCCGACGTGACCGCCGCCGAGGCCCGGCTGGAGGTCGCGAAGGCGGACGTCGGCCGGCTGGCGGCGCTGCTCGGCTATGCGCGGATCACGGCCCCGTTCGACGGGGTCGTGACGCACCGGGCGGTAAACACCGGCGACTTCCTGTCCGCCGACACGCAGGGCGTCTTCCGCGTGGCGAGAGTGGACCCGGTGCGGGTGGTCGTCCGGGTGCCCGAGGCGGACGCCGGGCTGATCCGCGATGGCCTGCCGGTGCGGATCATCGTGCAGGCGCTGGACGGGCCGGAGCTGACCGGCACCGTGGCGCGCACGTCCTGGTCGCTGGAGCCGGGGTCGCGGACCCTGCGGGCCGAGATCGACCTGCCGAACAAGGACGGCCGGGTGCGGCCCGGGATGTACGTCTACGCGAGGGTGACGGCCGAGTTGCCGGAGGCGTGGGCGGTCCCGGCGGCGGCGGTCGGCAAGGCGGGCGACGAGTCGGTGGTCTACCTCGCCGAGAACGGCAAGGCGGTCCGCGTCGCGGTCCAGGTCGTCCGCGGGGACGGGCAGTTCACCCAGGTCCGGGCGTACAGGAAGCCCGGGGCCGCGGACTGGACCGCGTTCACCGGCGCCGAGGCGGTGGCCATGCCCGCCGCGGTCCTGACGGACGGGCAGACGATCCCGGCCGCGCCATAGCATACCGGCTGGGAACCCGAACCCGGCCCGCCGGTGACGAGACGTGCGCCTGCTCAGCTACAACATCCACAAGGGGATCGGCGGCCGCGACCGGCGGTACGACCTGGACCGGGTCGTGCGGGTGATCGAGGACGAGAACCCGGACCTGATCTGCCTCCAGGAGGTGACGTCGCACGCCCGCCGGTGCCACTACCACAACCAGCCGCGGCTGCTCGCCCGCCACTTCTCGGTGGCCGCGTCCTGCTTCCAGATGAACGTCCACTACCGGGTCGGCGGGTACGGCAACCTGATCCTCTCCCGGTGGCCGTTCAGTGGCCGGCACCACATCTCGCTACGGCACGGCCGGCGGAAGCCGCGCGGGGCGCAGCTCGTTGTGGTGCAGACCCCGGAGGGGCCGCTGCACCTGGCCCACGGGCACCTGGGCCTGGCCGCGGACGAGCGGCTCTGGCAGGTCGTCCACCTGCTTCGCCACCACCTCTTCCGCGAGGCGGAGGGGCTGCCGACGCTCGTCGTCGGCGACTTCAACGACTGGCGGAACGCGTTGGCGGAGCTAGCCTTCAAGGAGCACGGGTTCGAGATGCTCACGTCGCCGCCGTCGCGGTTCCGCACGTTCCCGGCGTTCCTGCCGGTGCTTGCGCTGGACAAGGCGTTCCACCGCGGGGTGATCGTCCACCAGGTCAAGGTAACGCGGACGCCGCTGACCAAGCGGGCGTCGGACCACTTGCCGCTGGTGGTGGACTTCCACCTGACCGACGACGGGCTGGGGAAGTAGGGCGGGCCGAGTTTGCGAGGCCCGACAGCCCTGCCCGCCCCAACGGGGCGACCGGTAATAGCCAGGGGTGAAACCCCTGGGAAGTGAGGTGAAAGACCTTGTAACCCCGAAGGGGTGACCCGCTCGTCGTTGGGTCACCCCTTCGGGGTTACAAGGTGGGTGGGGTCATGGAACCAGGGGTTTCACCCCTGGCTATTACCGGTCGCCCCGTTGGGGCGGAAGACGGAGGCCATGCCAAGACTCGGCCCGACCAGCACACACCCCGTTACCGCGACCGCCGCCGCCCCCGCGGCCAAGGCCCATTGCGACAGCGTCAGCGGCGCCAGCTCGAAGAAGAACTGTGTCGGCGGTAGGTACATAATCGCCGCGTAGACCGGCACGGCCAGGACCACCCAGACCACCAGTCGCCGTTCCCACTCGCCGGCGATCAGTACGTTGCCCAGCCCGGCTAGGACCAGCGTCGTGAGGAGGAGCGTCTGCTGGGTCTGAAACTCGTCGCCGGACCCCCAGGCGGACACGAGCCAGACTGCCAGCCCTGCGAGTCCCGTTACCAGCCCGGCGGTCACGGCGTACCAGCCAACCTCGCGCAGGAACGCCGGTCGCGGGCCGGGCTGCGGTTGCGTCTTGCTCGTCATGATGAGCAGCGCCGGGCCGCCGATGGTCAGCGCGTTGAGCAGCGTCACCTGCTGCGGCAGGTACGGGAAGCCGAGGCCCAGCACGCCCAGCGCCACGACGACCAGCAGCACCGTGTAAACGTTCTTGAGCAGGAACAGCTTGGCCGCCCGGCGGAGGTTGTTGACGATCACCCGGCCCTCGTCGAGCAGCGCCGGCAGCAGGCCGAAATCGTTCGTCTCCAGCACCACAGCGGCGACCGTCCGGGCGGCCGGGGAACCAGCGCCCATCGCCACGCCCAGGTCGGCGCGCTTGATCGGCAGCACATCGTTGACGCCGTCGCCGAGCATCGCCACCCGGTGCCCTCGGGCTTGCAGCGCGGAGACGATGTCGAGCTTCTGCTGCGGAGCGACCCGGCCGAAGACGCTCGACCGGGCGATCACCGCAGCCGGGTCGGCAGCGGACGCCAGCTCATCGCCGGTGACGATGGGTTCGTGTGCCAGGGGGAGGTTCAGGTGGCCGACCGTAGCCCGGACCGTCTCGGGGTGGTCGCCGGAGATGACCTTGAACGCGATCCCTTGTCCCGCCAGCGCTTCGAGCACGCCCCCCGCCTCCGGCCGTAGTTCATCGCTGAGGGCCACCAACGCCAGCGGCCGCAGCGACTGCCCGGCCAGCGATCCGCCAAACGGCGGGCCGGGTTCGCCTTCCGCGAACAGCATCAGCCGCAGCCCGGTCGGCAATAGCTCCCGCCAGCGTTTGTCCACCCGCTCCGCGTCGGCGGGGGTCAGGAACGGCTTGAGCGCCTCGACCGCCCCGAGCGCCAGCACCGACTGGCGGTCACCCTCTCTGGGAGGGCGAGGCTCC
>DATLIF010000354.1:0-4170 GCA_035539575.1 Fimbriiglobus sp.
GCCCCGCAACTCGGCCATCTGCATCGTCGACTTGAGCGACCGCAGGTCGAGTTCGTTGTGCCACCGCGCCCGGTACAGCTCGGCCAGCTCCTCCTTGGTCGTTTGCTCGGGGTCCAGGAGCGTCGTCACCACCACCACGGACCGGGTCCGGAACCCCGGCTGGGTGACCCGCACCCGGTCCACGGCCCCGGCCGCCCCGGGGTCGAGCAGCGGCTGGAAGGCCGCCAGGGTCTGCAGGGTGCCGGTGAAGCTGATCGACCGCGGCGCCGCGGCGTGGGCGGCCGCGGCCCGGGCCATGACGGTGCGGATCAGGTTGTAGGCCAGCACGTGGGCCCACACCTCCTTGCGGCCCATCTCCGGCGTCTTCCCCCGCAACTCGTCCATCTGCATCGCCGCCTTGATCGACCGCAGGTCCAGTTCGGCGTGCCACCGCGCCCGGTACAGCTCGGCCAGCTCCTCGCGGGTCGTTTTCTCCGGGTCCAACAGCGTCGTCACCACCACGACGGACTTGGTCCGGAACCCCGTCCGCACGACCCGGACCCGGGCCTCCCGGACGGTGATCGCGTCCGGGAGTGCGCCGTACGCCTTCCGGTCCAGCGACCGGATCGACGTCGGCTTCGGCCAGCGGACGACGTGGTCGTCGGGGCCCAGCCGCCGCCCCCGCCGGAAGTCCGCCCGCCGGTGGGCCTTGTTCAGCCGGCTGACTAGCTCAAGGCCCCGCTCCCGGAGGAACACGATGTTCGCCCAGTTGGCCGTCAGGCTGTCGGCCAGGATGACGTCCCCGGGGGCCAGCACGTCCCACAGCCGGCGGAGCAGGCTGACCTCGCCCTGGCCCTTCCCGGCGTACCGGCAGAACCCGAGGTTCACCACCGCCCCGCACGCGAGCGAGATCACCGCCCCGACCCGGGCGATCGGGAACCCCAGGCCCGGCTTCTGGTTGTACAGCTGCGGGTAGGCGGCCTGGTTCGCGGGGGTGTCGGGCATCGTCACCGTGGTGCCGTCGAACAGGTACACCCGCCGCCCCTTCCAGAGCCAGCCCGGCCGGGCCTCGGCGTCCAGGCCGCGGCCGACCGCGCACGCCGCGGCGGAGAGGAACCCCTCGGGCAACCGCTTCCGGGCCCGGCAGTACGCGCCGGTCCGGGCCGAACACGGCTTGAGGCCCCGGGCGACCCGGTGGGCGTTCAGGCGGGCGACGGCGGCCCGGCAGGAGTGGTCGGGGCTGAGGACCTGGCCGAGGAACACCCGGAGGGTCACGAGCGGGGGGAACACCCGGTCGAGCCACCCGCCGACGGCGGCCAGCGCGTCGGCGAGGACCGCGTCGGTCAGGACGTCGGCGAACGGGAGGCCGCCGTCCTGGAGGAACTGCCGCCGCAGGACGGCCGCCTGTGAGTGGATCGACCCGGGGTGGCGCATGGGACGTCCCTGCCGGTGAGGGGCTGAACCCATCTTCACCCGGGAAGCCCCGGCCGCCTATCCTCCGGTGGCCCCACGGCTTGCAGACTTGTAAGTGCCATTCGGCGAGGTGACCGAAGCTCGCTGCTAGCGGTTGATCATCTTCTGCGCCGCGTCGGAGTACCGGTCGCCTTTCACCTCGATCTTGGAGGCAGCGGCCTCGATGTCGTGAAGGTCGTCGGGCGTCAACTCGACGTTGACCGCTCCGAGGTTCTCCTCCAAGCGGTGCAGTTTCGTGGTGCCGGGGATCGGCACGATCCACGGCTTCTGGGCGAGCAACCACGCCAGCGCAACCTGGGCCGGGGTCGCCTTCTTCCGCCCCGCCATCTTACCGAGCAGATCGACTAGCGCATGGTTCGCCTCCCGGTTCTCCGGCGTGAAGCGGGGGACGGTGTTGCGGAAGTCGGACGCGTCGAAGGTCGTGGTCTGGTCGATCTTCCCGGTCAGGTAGCCCTTGCCCAGCGGGCTGAACGGGACGAACCCAATCCCGAGTTCCTCCAGCGTCGGCAGGATCGCCGCCTCAGGCTCCCGCCACCACAGCGAGTATTCACTCTGGATCGCCGCGACCGGCTGGACCGCGTGCCCCCGACGGATCACCCGGACGCCGGCCTCGGACAGGCCGAAGTGCCTGACCTTGCCCTCGGCGATCAGGTCCTTAACCGTCCCGCCACGTCCTCGATGGACACGTTCGGGTCCACCCGGTGCTGGTAGAGCAGGTCGATGCGGTCGGTCCTCAGCCGCTTGAGCGATGCCTCCGCAACGTCCCGGATGTGTTCGGGCCGGCTGTCCAGGCCCGCCTGTTAGCCGTTCTCGATCTTGAACCCGAACTTGGTTGCGATCACCACGCGGTCGCGAACTGGGGCGAGGGCCTCGCCGACCAGCGCCTCGTTCGTGAACGGACCGTACACCTCGGCGGAGTCGAAGAACGTGACGCCGCCATCCACGGCAGCGCGGATCAACTTGATCCCCGCCTGTGTATCGACCGCCGGGCCGTAGCCGAAGCTCAGGCCCATGCAACCGAGCCCGAGGGCCGAGACTTCCAAACCGCTCTTGCCGAGCGTTCTTTTCTGCATCGTCGTCTCCTTCTCGCTCTGATCCGCACCGCTGCCTGCCGCTACTTCTTGGGCAGTGCCTCCACACCCGAGAAGGCAAGCACCGCGTCCGGCAGGCGCTGCCCCTTGACCTCGATCACCCGCACGGCCGCGTTCAGCTCGGCGAGTTCGGGGGGCGTGAACCGAACCGTATCCGCGCCGCTGTTGTCGAGCATGTGCGCCATCTGTGTCGTCCCGGGGATCGGCACGATCCACGGCCTCTGCGCCAGGAGCCACGCGAGTGCGATCCGAGCGGGAGTAGTTTGCTTCTTCTTGGCCCAGTTCGTCACGACCTCCACGAGGGCCAGGTTGTGGGGCAGGTTCTCTGGCGAGAAGCGGGACTCGATCCCGCGGATGTCGCCGGGGGCGAACCGGGTCTTCGCATCGATGGCTCCGGTGAGGAACGCCACACCCAGTGGGCTCCACGGGACGAAGCCGATTCCCAGCTTCTCGCACATCGGGATGACCTCCTTCTCGGGCCCACGCCACAGCATCGAGTACTCGTTCTGCACGGCCGTCACCGGCAGCGTCGCATGGGCACGGCGGAGCGTGTCGAGACCCATCTCGGACAGGCCCCAGTGCAGCACCTTCCCCTTGTCCATGAGGTCCTTGACCGCCCCGGCCACGTCCTCGATCGGCACCTCGGGGTCGACCCGGTGCTGGTAGAGGAGGTCGATGCGATCGGTCTTGAGTCGCTTGAGCATGCCCTCGACGACGAGCTTGATGTGGTCGGGCTTGCTGTTGAGCCCTGGCCGCCGCTCGCCGGTCTTGAGGTCGATGTTCCACCCGAACTTGGATGTGATCACCACCTTGTCGCGGAACGGCCCCACGCCCTCGCCGAGGATGCGCTCCACCTCGTGCGGCCCGTAGGCCTCGGCCGCGTCGAAGAAGGTGACGCCCCGGTCGAAGGCCGCGCGGATGATGTTGATCATCTCCGGCCGGTGCGGGACCGTCGTCTCGTACCTGCGGCTCATGTTCTGGACGCCCAGCCCGACTGCTGAGACCTCCAGTTTGCCGAGTTTGCGGCGTCCCACCGGCTCGGATGCCTTGTTGGGCGTGTCGGCTGGCCGGCCGCTCCTCTCCTGCGCGGCTCCCGTTCGCCCCACGAGCGAGGTGGCGGCAAGTCCCAACCCCGTGCCGAGGAAGGTGCGTCGACTGCTACCCTTGTTGTTGCTGTTCATCTCTCTCTGCCTTTCTCATTGCGTGAAGGGCTCGTCGAGCAACGACAGTGTGGGTGCTCAGGTGTTGCGCTTCGCCGTGCCCAACATCTTCACGACCGCGGGGTCGCGGTGGTCGAAGAAGGCGCTCTGCCCGGTGTCCAGCATTGCAATCGCCGCCATATCTTCGGGGCTGAGCTGGAAGTCAAAGATGTTGAAGTTCTCGGCGATCCGCTCCTTGCGCACCGACTTGGGGATCGCCACCACCCCGCGTTGCGTGAGCCAGCGCAGGATCACCTGGGCCACGCTCTTCCCGTACTTCCCGCCGACGGACGAATGGCACTTAGAACTCACTAACTCGGTTGAGCATGCGGCGTTTGATCTCCGCCCGCGGTCGCGTCAGGCAGTCGAACCTCCTGGGCCCCCGCTTGGCCATGCGAGGCTCGAACCGGTCGGGCCGGTCGGCGACG
>DATLIF010000355.1:0-2539 GCA_035539575.1 Fimbriiglobus sp.
GGGTGGAGGCGATGACCAGGGCGGCGCCGGCCTTGAATCCGGTCAGAATGCTTTCGGAGATGAAACTCACCAGCACGCTCAACCGCAGCAGCCAGGCCAGCACGAACACACCGGCCACGATCAGCGCGGTCAGTGACGCCAGGGCCGCCTGCCGGGCGGGATCGCCCCCGGCGAGCGGCGCCAGGGTCACGCCCAGCAGCAACGCGATGGCGGAGGTCGGGCCGACGGCGATGTGGCGGGACGATCCGAAGATCGCGTATCCCAGCCCCGCCACCAGGTAACAATAGAGTCCCGTCTGGGGTGGCAACCCGGCCAATCCCGCATAGGCCAGCGAGACCGGAATCACGTAGGCCGCGAGCGTGGCACCGGCGAGGAGGTCGAACCGCAACCACCCGCGCCGGTACTGTGGCAACCAGTCGACGATCGGAAGAAAAGACCAGCGGTTACCGGGCTTGTCGGCCATTCGTTTGTCACCAGTTCCACCGGCACGGTGCGAGGACGATCATCTGCTGTCGCCCGCCGACTGAGGCCGGCGCGCTTCCGCGACCTGGCCCAGAACGGTGAAGAGCAGCGCGGCCGAGAGGCCGAGCATGAGACTGCCGTTAACCGCCTCCAGCGGCCCCAGCAGGCGCCACCGCCGCAACATGACGATGTCCCCGTAGCCCAGGGTCGTGAAGTTGACCGCCGAGTGGTAGAACGCGTCCTCGAAGTCCGCGAACTCACCGCACAGCACGAACGCGGCCGCCCACAGGGCGATCTGGGCCAGCGCGGTCGCCAGCAGGCCGAGCAGCGCAGTGCCCAGGACGGCGGCGCCGCCCCAGAACGGTGCGCGGATTGTCACACGTCGCACCACAGGGAGCAGGAAACGGACCAGTCCGGCGGCCGCCAGCGCGAGCAGCGTCAGGTTGGCCAGGGACACGACGCACGCGGTGAGAATCGCTGGCCACACGCGGTTACCTCGATCGTCGCACGGTACCCGTGCGGTGAGTGGAACCCGGCCGCGCCGGCCGTCGACTAACCTACGGCGCCGCTCAGTTCGCGAACGCCCTCAGATGGCCGCGGCTCCGGTCGCCTTTGACATGAAGAACGCGGCGGGTGAGCGAGCGCTCGGGCCACCCCTCCTAAACACAGTGATCGTGCGTCTGGTGGTCACCTCCGTGCGGGGCCGATGCTGACGGCGTGGTTCGCCCGGCGGCCCGCCCCGGGTGCCACCGTCGAGCCGAAGCGGTCGACCGAGCTCGCGGTCGGCGAGCCCCCATGCCCTGGTGTGACCCGTTGCCCCGTCGGGTCAGAACACGTCGTTCACCAACTCCTGATCCGGAGGACGATCTTCCGTAGGATCGACGGGGCGTGCACCTTGCCAGTGTAGACGGAGATGGTCGCCTGGGCAGCGACCGGCAGGTTCAGCCCGGCCACGTCCTCGTGGTCGAAAACGACTGGGATGTGTCCCGGGGCGTGGGCCGGGGGGGCCGGCGACGTCCAGCTCGCCCTCCCGGGTGGCAGTCATCACCCGCCGGATCTTCACCTTGGACTGACCCCCAGGGTAGTGCTTGGCCGCCGCCTCCCCGGGCATCTCCGGCCTGATGCCCGAGATCACCCACTGCGGAAACGAAGCCGCGAGGGTTGATCGGTGAGCAAGCGAGATGCCTGCTCCGGTCCGACCCCCCGGTTGAGTTTCAGGCCCGACAGTTGGTCGCGGCACTCCTCCCGGCCGTCACGGTGACCATCTCCTTCCTCGGCTCGACGACGTCCGAGTCGCTGGCGGTCTGGCGCGACTGGCGGGGCAAGCTCGACGTCCTCGGGTACGCCGGCGTCGGGGTGATGGCCGGGCTGATGCTCCGCCGGCCCGACATGCCGGCCGCGAGGAAGCTCGCGACGGCGTGCCTGATCACGGCCGGGGCGGCCCTGCTGCTGGCGGTCTGGCTGCCCCTGAGCATCCGCGGCGGCAGCGACATCCCGGAGGAGTTCGGCGGCGTCTCGATCGGCGTGGGCTGCTACCTGAACATCCTCGCGTCGCTCGCCCTCGCCGCCGGTGCGGCGCTCCAGGCCAAGCGGGCGAACGTGTTCTGACCTCCCAGGGGGAGGTACGGACACCCGCCCTCGGCGTGCCACCATCTTTGGGACGCCGAGTCGTGATCGAGGTGACCAAGCCCGGCCGCTCGAGCAATCACTTCTTCAGTGCTGACGAAGCTTTATTAGGTCGAACGGCTCACCGACGAGATCCCTTCCCGCCTTCTTCTAGGCCCCATTGCGGACCTTGTCGATCTCCAGGTCAGCGGACCGGCGGTAATGGTCAAGGAAGGCGTTGTGGTCGGCCCGCGTCAGGGCGATACTTGACACGGTCGGGGTTGAAGCTGAACAAGTCGTTCCGGCCTCATTGCCTTCGGAGCCGTATCGTCGACCACAGTACCCCGGCGGACCGCCGCGGGGTGCTGTGCCATCAGCCACCGACAAGACAGGTCGGGTGAAGCATGCTGGACACGCTGAGGCGGATCTGCGACGGCGGTGGTCGGATCGGCGGCGTGGCGTACACGCTGTT
>DATLIF010000356.1:0-3196 GCA_035539575.1 Fimbriiglobus sp.
GGCGTGAGCCGACTGGTGGAGTGAACACCAGACGGCTCACGCCGGCCGCTCGCCGGGACAGGCCATGCGAATCCTGATAACAGGGATCACCGGGTTCGTCGGCGGGCACCTGACGGAGGCGCTGCAGACCGAGGGCGGCCACACGGTCGCCGGGGTCAGCCGACAGGCGGCCTGGGGACCGACCTGGACGCACCTGGATGGCGCAGCCGCGCTGCACGCCGCCGACCTGCTGGACGGTGCCGCGGTCGAGCGCCTGCTCAGCGACTTCCGCCCGGACTGGGTGTTCCACCTCGCCGGGTACGCCAACCCGGGCAAGTCGTTCCGCGAGCCGGACCAGTGCTGGACGGACAACCTGACCGCGACCCGGTCGCTCTACGACGCGGTGGCGCGAAGCGAGGTCCGGCCCCGCATCCTGTTCGTCTCGACCGGTCTGGTCTACGGTGACCCGGAAGGCCCAGACCAGGCGTTCGACGAGTCGGCGGTGCTGCGACCCGCCAGCCCGTACGCCGCGAGTAAGGCGGCGACCGACCTTCTCAGTTACCAGTACACCCGCAGCCCGGGGCTGGACGTGGTGCGAGTGCGGCTGTTCAACCAGATCGGTCCGCGGCAGCCTGCCGACTATGCGGTGGCCAACTTCGCCCGGCAGATTGCCGCCGCCGAGGTCGGTCGCCAGCCTCCTGTGATCGAGACCGGCGACCTCTCGGCTCAGCGCGACGTGACGGACGTCCGGGACATGGTGGCCGCGTTCCGGTTGTTGATCGAGCACGGGGCGACCGGCGAGGTGTACAACGCCGGCCGCGGCCGGACATGGCGGATCGGCGATTTGCTCGACCGCCTGGTCGGGATGGCCCGTGTGCCGGTCGAGGTCCGCCAGAAGGTGGAGCCATCCCGCAAGGGCGACACCGCCGTCACCCGCGCCGACCCGCGGAAGCTGGCCCGGGCAACCGGATGGTCGCCCCGGTACGAACTGGATCAGACCCTGGCTGACGTGCTGGAGTACTGGCGCGGGGTCGCCCGCTCGTAGGCATGCCCGACCGTCATTCGCCCGCAACGTGAGGGACTACGCATGAAAGTGGCCGTGATCGGCACCGGGTACGTTGGACTCGTCACCGCCACCTGTCTCGCCGAGAGCGGCAACGACGTGGTCGGGATCGACAAGGACGAGCGGAAGGTCAAGATCCTGACCGAGGAGAACCGCCTCCCGATCTACGAGCCGGGGCTACTGGAACTTGTCCAGCGGAACAAGCGTGAGGAACGGTTGCGGTTCACCACGGACCTCACGTCGGCGGTCAAGTCGGCCCGGCTGATCTTCATCGCTGTGGGAACCCCGCAGTCCGACCAGGGCGACGCCGACCTGTCGGCCGTCTGGGCGGTGGCCGGTGCGATCGCGAAGACCCTGAAGGACCAGCCGCCGGGGCCGCCCGGCTCCCGGGTGGTGGTCGTCAAGAGCACGGTGCCGGTCGGAACCAACGCCCGGGTCGCCGAGATCCTCGCCGAGAACGGGTGCGGTCACGTTGAGGTCGCCAGCAACCCCGAGTTCCTCAAGGAGGGGGCGGCGATCGACGACTTCATGAAGCCGGACCGGATCGTCGTCGGGGTCCGCCGGCCGGAGGTCGCGGACGTGATGCGGGAGCTATACTCGCCGTTCCTGCGTACCGAGCGGCCCTTCCTGGTTATGTCTCCCGAGTCGGCGGAGATGACCAAGTACGCGGCCAATGCCATGCTCGCGACGAAGATCAGCTTCATCAACGAGATGGCCAACCTGTGCGACAAGCTCGGCGCGGACGTCAACGATGTCCGCCGGGGGATGGGCCACGACCAGCGGATCGGGTTCCAGTTTCTCTTCCCCGGGCCGGGCTACGGCGGGTCGTGCTTCCCGAAGGATGTCCGGGCGATCCTCGGCATGGGCCGGAAGGTCGATCAGTCGCTGAAGATGATGCGGGCGGTGGATGAGGTCAACGAGGCGCAGAAGCAGGTTCTCTTCCGCAAGGTGAGCCAGCACTTCAACGGCGACCTGGCCGGCAAGACGATCGCGGTGTGGGGGCTGGCGTTCAAGCCGCGGACCGACGACGTCCGCGAGGCGCCGGCACTGGTACTGATTGACGAGTTGCTCAAGGCCGGGGCCACGGTCCGCGTTCACGACCCCGAGGCAATGGAGAACGTGCGGGCAGAGTACGGCGACAAGCTGGTCTACTGCGACCGGCCGTACGGCGCGCTGGAGGGGGCCGACGGGCTGGCGATCGTCACCGAGTGGCAGGAGTTCCGCAACCCGGACTTCGAAGTCATCCGCCGGCTACTCAAGGGGGCGGTGATCTTTGACGGCCGCAACCTCTACGACCCGAAGTCGATAGAGGGGTACGGATTCGCGTACTACGCCATCGGCCGCGGCCGGAGGTAACGCAGCGTTAACGCGGCAAAAGTCAAAACGCAAAACGCAAAATGGAAGACAACCTCGGGTCTTCCGTATTGCGTTTTGCGTTTTGACTTTTGCGTTGTCACGGCCGCCCGGCCACGGCCATCAGGCAGTCACTGGCGTCGCCGATGTGGACCAGGGACGCGGTCGCCTTGGCCAATGTCTTGGATGTCAGCGCGCGCAGCCAGCCGCGGGCGGTGCCCTGTGCGATGGCCAGTTTCGCCGACGATCGCAGCCAGTCGCTGTGGCGGATGAGCCGGACCTGTTCGACGCGGAATCCGGCGGCAGTGATCATGGCCCGCAGCGTAGCCGGGGTGAAGTGCGTCAGATGCCGCGGCAGGTCCAGGGCGAACCAGGACGGGCCGAACGCCCGGAACGCCCAGCTTGCGATGTTCGGGCAGGCGACCACCAGCTTGCCGCCGGGGGCGAGCAGCTTGAACGCTTCGCGGAGGATCGCCAGCGGCCGGTGGACGTGCTCCAGCGAGTGCCACATGGTCACCACGTCGAACGACCCCGGTGCCAGGTCCGGGTGCGGCAGCGAGCCGACGAGGGCACGCAGGCCCAGCCCCTCCTGAATCTCGCGGACGGCGCCGACGGCGGCATCGAGCCCGGTCACTTGCCAGCCCTGGTCGGCCATCCGCTTCATGTAGCTGCCGCCGCCGCAGCCGAAGTCGAGCAGCCGGCCCTGGCCGACCCAGGGCTGGCAAGTGACCGGGCTCGATGCCGCCGTCGGCGCCGTCCGCGAGATTCAGGAGGGGCTGGGCCTGCGTGCCCTCGTCGGCT
>DATLIF010000357.1:0-5283 GCA_035539575.1 Fimbriiglobus sp.
CCGACGCGATCTGGAAGGGCGACGCGTCGAAGGGCTTCGAGGTGCCCATCGGCCGCGCCGGCGCGACCCGGCGGCAGGTGTTCAGCCTCGGCCGCGGGACCGCGCAACACGCGCTGGTCGCGGGCAAAACCGGTTCGGGCAAGTCCACGTTGCTGCACGCGCTCATCACGAACCTCGCGATGACCTACAGCCCCGACGAGGCGGAGTTGTACCTGATCGACTTCAAGAAGGGCGTCGAGTTCAAGGCGTACGCGCAGCACCAGTTGCCGCACGCCCGCGTGGTGGCAATCGAGAGCGAGCGCGAGTTCGGGCTGAGCGTATTGCAACGTCTCGACGGTATCCTGCGCGAACGCGGCGACGCATTTCGAGATGCGGGAGTCAACGATCTCGCAGGCTATCGCGACTCGATAACCACCCACCCCCAAAGCCCACCCACGGAAGTGGGTGGGCAAGCCCCGCGAATCCTGCTGATCGTGGATGAGTTCCAGGAGTTCTTCACCGAGGACGACAAGCTCGCCCAGGAGGCCGCGCTGCTGCTCGACCGCCTGGTCCGCCAGGGCCGTGCCTTCGGCGTCCACGTCCTGCTCGGCTCCCAGACGCTTGGCGGCGCCTACTCGCTGGCCCGCAGCACTATCGACCAGATGGCGGTCCGCATCGCCCTGCAATGCTCCGAGGCCGACGCGCAGCTCATCCTCAGCAAGGACAACACGGCGGCGCGGCTGCTCAACCGCCCCGGCGAGGCGATCTACAACGACGCCAACGGCCGGGTCGAGGGCAACGACCCGTTCCAGGTGGTCTGGCTCGATGAGGACCGCCGCGAGGAGTTGCTAAGCAGTCTCCACGGCCGCGGCAACGGCAAGCAGTACCCGCCGCCGCTGGTCTTCGAGGGGAGCACCAACGCTGACATCACCCGCAACGACCACCTGGCGAAGATCATCGCCACGCCGGCCGACCAACTCCCGCAGACGCCGCCGACGGCCTGGCTCGGCGAGGCGATTGCCATCAAGGACCCAACTGCCGCCGTCTTCCGCCCGCAGTCCGCCGCGAACCTGCTCCTCCTCGGCCAGCACGAGGAGGCGGCGCTCGGTCTCATCAGCGCGTCGCTGACCGCCCTCTCCGCCCGACTGCGGTCGAACGGCAAGACGTTCACGGTGATCGACGGCACCCCGGACGACTCCGAGTACGCCGACTTCCTGCGGAACACGGCCACCGCCCTCGGCCTGTCGGACGCGGTGGTCGATCGCTCGAACCTGGCCGGCGCGCTCAACGAGGTGGCCGCCGAGTTCACCCGCCGACAGAACGGCGAGACGGCCGACCGCTCGCCGCGGTTCCTGATCGTCCACGGCTTACAGCGGCTACGCGAGCTACGAAAACCCGAGGACGAGTTCGGCTTCGGCCGCAAGGGCGAGAAGCAGGCGACGCCCGGCGAGCAGTTCGTCACGATCATCCGCGACGGCCCGCCGCTGGGCATCCACGTCATCTGCTGGTGCGACACGCTGACGAACCTGCAACGGGCGCTCGACCGGCAGGCGTTGCGGGACTTCGCGCTGCGGGTGCTGTTCCAGATGAGTCCTGCCGACTCCAGCAACCTGATCGACACCCCCGCCGCCAGCCGGCTCGGACGCAACCGCGCCCTGTACGTCGAGGAGGGCACCGAGCGGCCGGAGAAGTTCCGCCCCTACGGCCTGCCGGCAATGTCCTGGCTGCGCAAGGTCGGCGAGCAACTCAGCGGGGTGCAGTCTGCGAGCCCCGTTTCGTAGCTCGGGCTGTGTTGGCCGTCAGTCTCGATTATCCTGAACAGCATTCCACGAGACCCCCGGATGCGGCGGTTCAAGTGGATCGAGTGGAACCTGCAGAAGATCGCCGCCCACGCCCTCTCGTCCGAAGAGGTCGAGGCGGCGTTCGACCACGTGTTCGTCCTGCGTGAACGCCGGGACGGCTCCTGCGAGATGTACGCCGAGGTCCCGTCCGGCCGCAAGATCTGGGTGATCTGGCGGTACGACCGGGAGGACGATGAAATCCCGGATGTGTTCGGCGAGTTGGCCGAGCCGGCCATCTTCGTCATCACCGCCTATTGATCGAGATACACCGATGACCACACCAACCCCAGACACCCGCACTTCCGAGCGGCGGGCGAAGGACGAGCAGATCGCATCCGAGCCGCAACTCGCGCCGCCGGACCTACCGCCCGGTGCGACCACTTCGCCCGTTGAGGCGCGCCTCGGACCGCGCCGCCGCCCCCTGGCCGTGGCGGGGGTGGTGGAAAACGGACTGGTCCGCCCTCTGGACCCTGGCGTGAAGCTGCCGGAGCACGCACGGGTCATAATCGTGGCGACCGAGGGCGGCTGAGGACGCCACGATGAGCAACGCCAACGCAGTGACTGGCTATCGATGGGTCGGCCCCTTCCGACTCCGGGACTACTTGGAGCGATCCATCGACCCGGACCTTGAGTGGCCGCCCGAGGGGGCAGGCGTGTACGTCATTAGCCACGACCTGTGGACAGGAGAGCCATCGTCCGCCTGTCGGGTTCTGTATGTCGGGGGGAACCCGCACCGACCCAAGTTGCTCCGCAACCGCATCGGGTTCTTGGTCAAGGACATGCTTGGGTTCTGGGGCGATGAGGCCGGAAGCCACAGCGGTGGGCAGTCCATCTGGAATTGGTGCTTCGACAACCGGGTGCATCCGTTCGACTTGTACCTGGGCTGGGTTGTCGGCATCGAGTGCGGTCGCTGCATCGAGACGGACTTATACACCCGACTCCAGCCGTTGTTGAGTCGCAAGGTGCCAGCTCGGTGTCCGGGACATCTCGAGGTCGGAGCGGAGGAATAGCGCCTATAACCGGCCGATTCAGTTCCGCTTGAGCCGCCTGCCGGGGCCGGTCTACAATCCCGCCTTCGGACCACAGGCCGTTCCCGTAGGGTGGGTCAAGTGAGTCTTCGAGCGCCGACCCACTGAAAGCGGCTCGACTCGATAACTATACTGATGTATATTTTAGAGGCGGGCCGAGCAAGTGGTCACGGATTGACCACCCAGAGTGCCACAATGGCACCCATAAAAAGTGGCGCTCTGGCGCTCTGACCCCCGCTGGTTGAGGCGAGGACTGAAATAACGGGCCAAGGATGCCAGATTGCCACCTCCCGAAGTGGCAACCTTGGCATCCTTGCTCCTGCCCGGAGGCCGGGATGCAGAAGCCATCACTTCCCCGCGTCGCGGTGCTGGGGGCCGGGCCGGTCGGTCTCGAAGCGGCGCTCTACGCGAAGTCCGCCGGGTCGCCGGTCGCTGTCTTCGAGCAAGGCTCCGTCGCCGCCCACGTCGAGCGCTGGGGGTTCGTCCGCATGTTCACCCCGTTCGGGATGAACGCCACCCCGCTCGGCCGGCAAGCCCTCCTCCGCGACAGCCCCACCCTCGAACTCCCCGCCGACGCCGACCCCGTCACCGGCCGAGAGTTCCGCGATACGTACCTCGTCCCGCTCGCGGAGTCGTCGGCGCTCCGCGACTGCGTGAGGCTCCAGACCCGCGTGGTCGCGGTCGGCCGGTCCGGGTGGCGGAAGACCGACACCATCGACCCGAAGAAGCCGGTGCCGCCGTTCCGGCTCCTGGTCCGCGACGCCAAGGGCCACGAGCACTTCGAGGCCGCCGACGTGGTGCTCGACTGCACCGGCACCTTCGGCCGACCGAACTGGGTCGGCGATGGCGGCCTCCCCGCCGCGGGCGAACTCTCCGCCCGCCAGCACATGACCTACTGGCCCGAGGACGTACTCGGCAATCGCCACGGCACCTACGCCGGCAAGAGCGTCGTCCTGATCGGCGGCGGCTACACGGCCGCGACCACCGTCTGCGACCTCGCCACGCTCGCCGAGTCCGATCAGGCGACGTGGATCGTCTGGCTCAACCAGACCCCGCGCGGCCAGCAGCCGCTGCCGCGCGTCCCCGGCGACGCGCTCAAGGACCGCGACCGGCTCGCCGTCCGAGCGAACCAGCTCGCCGCCCGCTGCGACGGCAACCTCGAATACCACCCGCAGGCGCAGATCGACGAGCTGGTGAGTGCCGGCCAGGACCAGGGGTTCCGGGTGGCGGCCCGGGTCGGCGGCAAGCCGATGACTTGGGAGGTGGAGCGGGTGATCGCCAACGTCGGCTACCGGCCGGACCTGTCGCTGTGTTCGGAGCTGCGGGTGGCCGAGCCGTCCCGCCGCATCGAGACGGACGAGCCGGGGTACTACGTCCTCGGCGCGAAGGCGAAGGGCCGCGACTCGGGCTTTCTACTCCGAGACGGACATGAGCAGATCAAGAAGGCATTCGCCGCCATCCTCGGCAAGTCGGGGCTGGACCTGTATACGGTGCGACGGGCGGCATAGGGCACGCCCGCGTGCCCTACCCAACGACGATGTTCACCAGCCGCTTCGGCACCACCTTGACCAGCTTCACGGTCTTGCCGGCAATCTGCTCCTGCACCTTCGGGTCGGCCAGCGCGGCGGCCTCCAGGCCCTTCTCGTCCGTCTCGGCCGGCACCAGCAGCTTCGCCTTCAACTTGCCGTTCACCTGCACGGGGATTTCGATCTCGTCGGCCTTCGTCAGCGCCGGGTCGAACGTCGGCCACGACTCGTAGGCCAGCGTGGTCTTGTGCCCCAGCGCCGCCCACAACTCCTCGGCGACGTGCGGGGCATACGGGGCCAGCAACAACACGAACGGCTCCAGCACCGTCCTCGGCCGGACCTTCTGCCCGGTCATGTGGTTGGTGAACTCCATCATCGCCGAGATGGCAGTATTGAACCGCATCCCCTCGGTGTCTTCCGTCACCTTCTGGATGGTGCGGTGCAACTGTCGCAGCGTCTCCTTGTCCGGCTCGGCGTCCGTCACGCCGGGGTGCAAGGTGGGCGTCTCGGCCGCGTCGTCGATGACCAGTCGCCAGACCCGGCCCAGGAACTTGTACACCCCAACCACGCCGTTCATCTGCCACGGCTTCACCGCCTCCAGCGGCCCCATGAACATCTCGTACAGCCGCATGCTGTCCGCGCCGTACTCGCGGATCACGTCGTCCGGGTTGATGACGTTGCCGCGGGACTTCGACATCTTCTCGCCGTTCTCGCCCAGGATCATCCCCTGGTTGACCAGTCGCTGGAACGGCTCGGGGCAGCCGACGTAGCCGCGGTCGAACAGCACCTTGTGCCAGAACCGCGAGTACAGCAAGTGCAAGACCGCATGTTCTGCCCCGCCGACGTAGAGGTCCACCGGCAGCCAGTAGTTCAGCTTCTCCGGGTCCGCCACCGCCTGGTCATTCGTCG
>DATLIF010000358.1:0-10707 GCA_035539575.1 Fimbriiglobus sp.
TCCGAAATCCCAGGCACGAAATCCGAAACGAAATCGACCGCTTCGTCCTCGCCAAGTTGGAAGCGAGTGGGCTGACCGCGGCGCCGCCCGCCGACAGGCGCACACTGGTCCGCCGCGCCTACCTCGACCTGGTCGGCCTCCCGCCGGCCGCGGCCGAGGTCGATGCGTTCGTCGCCGACACCGATCCGAAGGCGTGGGAGAAGCTGATCGACAGGCTGCTCGCGTCTCCGCAGTACGGCGAGCGGTGGGGCCGCTACTGGCTCGACCTCGCCCGCTACGCCGACACGAAGGGCTACGTGTTTCAGGAAGACCGCAACTTCCCGTACTCGTACACGTACCGCGACTACGTCATCGAGTCGCTCAACGCCGACAAGCCTTACGCCCGGTTCGTCCGCGAGCAGGTGGCCGGGGACGTGCTGTTCCCCGACGACCCGCAGGCACTGGTGGCGACTGGGTTCCTCGCCGCCGGGCCGTGGGACGAGAGCGGGTTACGCGACATCAACGAGAACGCGCTCGACCGGCAGGTGGCCCGCTACCTCGACCGGGACGACGTCGTCACCTCGGTCATGACGACGTTCGTCGGGCTGACGGCCCACTGCGCCCGCTGCCACGATCACAAGTTCGACCCGATCACGCAGGAGGACTACTACGCCCTTCAGGCGGTCTTCGCCGGCATCGACAAGGCCGAGCGGGCCTACGACCCCGACCCGGACATCGGCCGCAAGCGGGCGGCGCTTGCTGTTGAGCTTTCCCGCGCCCGCGAACTGAAGGGCAAGACCGACCCGAGCCTGCTGGCCACCGACCGGCAGGCGGAGGTCGCGGCGTTCGAGTCAGCGCGACGCGCCGCCGGGGTGAAGTGGATCGTACCGGAGCCGGTGGCGTGGAAGTCCAAACAAGGAGCCAGCCTGAAAGCGCTGCTCGACCGCTCCGTGCTGTCCGTCGGGAAGCGGCCGGACAAGGACACATATACGGTGACGGTCAGCACAACACCGGGAAAGCTAACCGGGCTGCGGCTGGAGGTGCTGTGCGACGACACCCTGCCGCACCAGGGGCCGGGACGCCAGGACAACGGCAACCTGCACCTGTCCGAACTACGGGTGACGGCCCGCGCACGGGGCAAGTCGGCCGGTGCAGTCCCGGTCAAACTGAGACTCGCGACGGCGGACTTCGACCAGGCCGGCTGGGGCGTCGCGCGGGCCATCGACGGCGACCCGACGACCGCCTGGGGCATCTACCCCGCTGTCGGCAAGCCGCACCAGGCCGTGTTCGAGTTCGACAAGCCGGTCGGGTTCGTGGAGGACACCGAGTTGACCGTGGAACTCGACCAGTCGCACGGCGGCGGCCACCTGATCGGCCGGTTCCGCCTGGCAGTGACGACGGCCCCGATCGGGGACGCTGACCGCCCGGCCCCGGCGACAGTCGCGGAGGTGCTGGCGGTCGCCCAAGACAAGCGGACCGTCGGGCAGCGCGCCGAACTCGCCCGCTGGCTCTGGGAGTGCCGGCTGGAGCGGGAGTTGGCGTCACTGCCTGCGCAAGCGAAGGTGTATTGCGGCACGAACCGGTTCGCCCCGGACGGCAGCTTCAAGCCGGCGGGAACGCCCCGCCCGGTCCACGTCCTCAAGCGCGGCGACGTGACGAAGCCCGGGGAGCCGGCCGTCCCCGGTACGGTCGAGGTCGCGTCGTTGCCGGCCCGGTTCCAGCTCCGCGACCCGAACGACGAGGGCGAGCGGCGCGCCGCCCTGGCGAAGTGGCTGACCGACCCGGCCAACCCGCTCCCCTGGCGGGTGATCGTCAATCGCGTCTGGCACTACCACTTCGGCCGCGGCATCGTGGACACCCCGAACGACTTCGGCCTGATGGGCGGCGCCCCGTCGCACCCGGAACTGCTCGACTGGCTCGCCGCCGAGTTCCGCGACGGCGGCGGGTCGCTCAAAAAGTTGCACAAGCTGATCCTCACCAGCAGCACCTACCGGCAGGCCGTCCGGCACGACCCGGCGGCCGCGGCGAAGGACGCCGACAACCGCCTCTTGTGGCGGATGAACCGCAACCGACTCGATGCCGAGGCGGTGCGGGACTCGGTCCTCCTGGTCAGCGGCCGGCTGGACGGCACGATGTACGGCCCGCCGGTCAAGCACTTCGCGATGACGCCCGGCCGCCACGTCACGCCCGAGGCGGACTACGACAAACTCGACCTGGACGCACCGGAGGCACGCCGGCGGAGCGTGTACCGCTACGTCTTCCGCACCCGCCCGGACCCGATGCTGGAGGCGCTGGACTGCCCGGACGCCTCCCAGTCCGCGCCGGTGCGGACGATGTCGGTCGGCGCCCCGCAGGCGCTGGTGCTGTGGAACAACAAGTTCACCCTCCGCCACGCCGAGCATCTCGCCGCGCTGGCCGCGAAGTCATCGTCAGAGGTTAGCGAGCAGGTCCGCTTCGTGGCGACGCGCGTGCTGGGCCGCCCGCCGACCGACGCCGAGTCGCAGGCGTGGGCCGCTTACGCCCGCAAGCACGGCCTGGCGAACCTGTGCCGCGTGCTGTTCAACAGCAGCGAGTTCTTGTTCATCGACTGACTCTTGGGAGGGCGAGGCTCCTGCCGAGCCGTGGGAGCTTCGGCTCGGCAGGAGCCTCGCCCTCCCAAGAAACACGCTACCGGGAGACGACATGACCCCGACCCGACGCGAGTGGCTGGCGACCTCCCTCGGTGGCTTCGGCGGGCTGGCGCTGTCGCACCTGATGGCGACCGCCGACCAGCCGCGGCCACGGTCCGACCTCAACGGCGGGCTGCACCACAAGGCCAAGGTCCGCCGGGTCGTTCAGGTGTTCCTCAACGGCGGTATGAGCCAGATGGACACCTTCGACCGCAAGCCGGTCCTGGAGAAGCGGCACGGCGAGACCGTGGACTTCGGGCTGAAGGCGGCGGCTACCTCGACGCCGGGGCCGCTGATGAAGTCACCGTTTGCGTGGAAGCAGCACGGGAAGTGCGGGCGGTGGGTGACGGACGTCTTCCCGCACCTGGCCGGGTGCGTGGACGACCTCGCGTTCCTGATGGCCATGCAGTCGAAGTCGAACGTCCACGGCCCGGCCAGCTACCTGCAATCCACCGGGTTCCTGCTCCCCGGCTTCCCGGCCGCCGGGGCGTGGGTGGGCTACGCCCTGGGCCGGCTGACCGACAACCTGCCGGCGTTCGTCGTACTGCCCGACCCGCGCGGGCTGCCGTACAACGGGGTCGGCAACTTCACGGCCGGGTTCCTGCCGGCCGCCCACCAGGGGACGGTGATCGACCCGTCGGCCGCGGTCCCGATCCCGGACCTCGCCCCGGCCCCGTCGGCGAAGTTCGTCACCCCCGCGGCCAGCGACGACGGGTTGAAGCTCCTCCAGGCGATGAACGGAAAGTACGCCGCCGACCGGCCCGGAGACGACCGGTTGCGGGGGCGGGTCGAGGGCTACGAGATCGCGGCCCGGATGCAACTCACCGCCCCGGAGGCGTTCGACCTCGCCCGCGAACCGAAGGCCGTCCACGACAAGTACGGCACCGACCGGGCATTAGCTGACGGCGGGTTCGCACGAAATTGTTTGCTCGCCCGACGGTTGCTGGAGCGAGGCGTCCGGTTCGTGCAGGTGTGGAGCGGGGCCGGCGGGCCGAAGGACAACTGGGACAACCACACCAGCATCGTCAAGGAACTGCCGCCGATCGCCCGGCAGGTGGACCAGCCGGTGGCGGCGCTGCTCGCGGACCTGAAGGGCCGGGGGATGTTCGCGGACACGCTGGTGGTCTTCACCACCGAGTTCGGGCGGATGCCGTTCACCCAGAGCAGCGTCGGCCGCGACCACAACGGCGGGACGTTCGTGACGTGGCTGGCCGGGGCGGGCGTCAAGGGCGGCGTCGCCCACGGCGAGAGCGACGAGTTCTCCTACCAGGCAGAGACGGACCGGACGACCTGCTACGACCTGTACGCCACCGTCCTGCACCTGATGGGGATCGACCACGAGAAGCTGACCGTCCGGCATAACGGTATCGACCGTCGGCTGACCGACGTTCACGGCCACGTCATCAAGTCCGTCCTGGCATGACGGGGAGGATCGGGCGATGCGTTGCGGAGTGTTCCTGGCAGGGGTGTGGCTCGTCTGGCCGGCCGGCGTCGCGCCGGCGGACGACCCGGGGCTGCGCGAGCGGGCCGCGGCCGGGCTGCGGCGCGCGGTCGGGTACTTCCGCACCGAGGTCGCCACCGAGGGCGGCTACCTGTGGCGGTACAGCGAGGACCTGGCCCGCCGCGAGGGCGAGGGCAAGGCGACCGCCACCCAGGTCTGGGTGCAGCCGCCGGGCACGCCGGCCGTCGGCCTGGCCTACCTGGCCGCGTACAAGGCGACCGGCGACCGCTACTACCTCGACGCCACCCGCGAAACGGCCCACGCCCTCGTCCGCGGCCAACTCCGCTCCGGCGGCTGGGCGCACCAGATCGAGTTCGACCCGGCGTTGCGCAAACGCTTCGCCTATCGGACCGACGGCGGCGGCGGCGAGCGCGCCCGCAACGTCACCACCCTCGACGACGACTCCACGCAGTCGGCTGTCCGGTTCCTGGTGCGGGTCGATGCGGCCCTGAAGGGGAAGGACGACCGCATCCACGAGGCGACCGGGTACGCCCTGAATAGCCTGCTCAAGGCCCAGTACCCCAACGGCGCCTGGCCGCACGGCTACTCCGGCTTCCCCGACCCCGTGAAGTTCCCGGTCAAAATGGCGAACATTCCCGAGACGTGGCCGCGCGCCCCGGTGAAGAAGGAGTACTGGGAGTACTACACGCTCAACGACAACCTGATACCCGACCTGGTGGATACCCTGCTGGAGGCGGCCCGGCTGACCGGCGAGCCGAAGTACCGCGCGGCCGCGGGGCGGGCCGGCGACTTCCTGATCCTGGCGCAGCTCCCCGAGCCGCAGCCGGGCTGGGCGCAACAGTACGACTTCGACATGCATCCCGCCTGGGCACGCAAGTTCGAGCCGCCCGCGGTCAGCGGCGGGGAGGGGCAGGGGGCCATGCAGACGCTCCTGCGGCTCTACCGCGAGACTGGCGATACGAAGTACCTGGAGCCGGTTCCGCGGGCGCTGGCGTACTACCGCCGGTCACGGCTTCCCGACGGCCGACTGGCCCGGTTCTACGAACTGGGGACCAACAAGCCGCTGTATTTCACACGCAAGTACGAGTTGACCCACAAGGACGACGACCTGCCAACGCACTACGGCTTCCAGGTGTCGAGCCGGCTGGACGCCATCAGCCGCGAGTATGACCGACTTCGCGGACTGTCGCCGGAGGAGTTGAAGCGCGAGGCGAAGCCTGTAAAGCACAGAGTCGGCCCGAGTGAGGCACAGGTCAAGGCGGTTCTCGACGCGCAGGACAGGCGCGGCCGCTGGGTCGAGTCCGGCCGGCTGCGGTCGCAAGGCCCGGACGACCCGACCCGCCGCGTCGTCGAGTCCCGGACCTTCGTTCGCAACGTGGAGTTGCTCAGCGCCTACCTCGCCGCCACACGGCCGGATTAGCGCGGTCTTGGCGAACGGCCGGCGTGAGCCGGCTGGTAGGGCGTGAGCCGGTTGGTAGGGCGTGGGTCCACCAGCCGGCTCACGCTGGCCGTTCGCCGGGTCAGCGGCTCGTCACCGCATTCGTGCTGACTCGGCGCGTTCCTGCGGTACACTGTAACGAGCCTACCTGCCGCCGTCTGGCCGACACACCCGATATCGCCTCCAGCGGCGTCCCGTTGCGAATCACGGAGAGGGATCGTGACCCGAGCCCGATCACGCTCGCTCATTCGATGCCTCGGCCTGTTGACGGCCGCGCTCGCCGGGCCGTCAGTGCCCGCCCGGGCCGCCGACCCCGCGGACCCGAACGACTACTTCGAGACGAACGTCCGCCCGGTGTTGGTGGACTCGTGCGTCCGGTGCCACGGGCCGAAGAAGCAGCGTGGCGGACTGCGGCTCGACTCGCGGGCCGCAGCGCTGACCGGGGGTGAAAACGGCCCGGCCGTCGTGCCCGGGAAGCCGGGCGAGAGCCGACTGGTCGCGGCCGTCCGCCGGCACGGCGAACTCAAGATGCCGCCGGACAAACCGCTCGACGCCCGGCAGGTGGAGGCGCTGGCCCGGTGGGTGGAACTGGGCGCCCCGTGGCCGGCGGACCGCGGCGCGAAGCCGGTGGACGCCCGACCGGAGGGTGCCGACCACTGGGCGTTCCAGCCCGTGACCGATCCGAAGCCCCCGGCCGTCCGGGACGCGGCGTGGGTCCGTACGCCCGTTGACCGCTTCATCCTGGCGAAGCTGGAGGCCGTGGGACTGACGCCGTCTGCGCCGGCCGACCGCCGGACACGGATCCGCCGCGCCACCTACGACCTGCCCGGGCTGCCGCCGACGCCGGCCGAAGACGAGGCGTTCGCCGCGGACGACTCGCCGGACGCCTACGCGCGGCTGATCGACCGGCTGCTGGCGTCGCCGCACTACGGCGAGCAGTGGGGCCGGCACTGGCTCGACGTGGCCCGGTACTCCGACACCAAGGGGTACGTCTACGCCCGCGAAGAACGCTTCTGGGCCCACGCCTGGGCGTACCGCGACTGGGTGGTGCGGTCGCTCAACGCGGACATGCCCTATGACCGGTTCCTGACCCTGCAACTCGCCGCCGACCAGGCCGCCGCGGACGATCCGCCGTCGCAGGCGGCGATGGGCTTCCTGACGCTCGGTCGGCGGTTCCTCGGCGTGACGCACGACATCATCGATGACCGCATCGACACCGTCACCCGCGGCATGCTCGGGCTGACCGTGTCGTGCGCCCGGTGCCACGACCACAAGTACGACCCGGTCCCGATCGAGGATTACTACGCCCTCTACGGCATCTTCCGCAGTTGCTCGGAACGGCTGGTGCCAGCGACCGACACCGGGGTAAAGGACGCCGCCTTTGGCAAGGAACTCGCAAAGCGTCAGAAGAAACTGGCCGAGGCCACGGCGAAGCGGCGGGCGGAGGCCGCCGACCGGGCGCGGCTGCGGGCCGGCGATTACCTGGAAGCGCAACTGGAGTTGCACAAGTACCCCGAGGAGGGGTTCGACCAGATCCTCGCCCCGAACGACCTCATCCCGGCGACGGTCCGCCGGTGGCGGGACTATCTCGTCCGGTCGAAGGACCGTCCCGACCCGGTGTTCGCCGCCTGGCATGCCTTCGCGCGACTCCCGGCCGACGAGTTCGCTGCCCGCGCCGCCGGGGTCAGTCGGGAACTCGCCGCGGCACCATCCGACAAGGTCCACCCGGCCGTCCGGCGGGCGTTCGCCACCCCGCCCCGCGATATGCACGACGTGGCCCGCCGGTACGGCGACCTGTTCGCACGGGTCACGAGGCGGCCGCGGCTCGGCGCGCTGGCCGGCGGCCTGGTCGTCCCGCACCCCGAACAGTCGGACGCGGACTCGCTGCGCGGCGTGCTTGACGGGCCGGACTCGCCCTGCGTGGTGCCCGACGAGCCGATCGTGAACACGGAGGCGTTCTACCCGTCCAACGTGGTCAACGAACTGTGGAAGCTGCAAGGGGATGTCGAGCGCTGGTTGATCCAGACGCCGACCGCGCCGGCGTATGCCGCAGTCCTGGTCGATCGCGACCCGCCGACGAACGCCCGGGTCTTCCGCCGCGGCAACCCCGCCACGCCCGGCGCCGAGGTGCCGCGGCAATACCTGGAGGTCCTGGCCGGCGCCGACCGTAAGCCGTTCGCCACCGGCAGCGGCCGGCTCGAACTGGCGAAGGCGATCACCGACCCGGCCAACCCGCTGACGGCCCGGGTGATGGTCAACCGGGTCTGGATGCATCACTTCGGCGCCGGGCTGGTCCGCACGCCCAGCGACTTCGGCACCCGGGCCGAGCCGCCGACCCATCCGCAGTTGCTCGACTGGCTCGCGGCCCGGTTCGTGGCCGACGGTTGGAGCCTGAAGAAGCTGCACCGGCAACTCATGCTGTCCACCGCATACCAACAATCCTCAAATGCCGAATGGAAACCCGCTTCTTCCATTCCGCAATCCGCAATCCGCAATCCGCAATCGGTCGATCCGGCGAACCGCTGGCTGTGGCGGATGAACGCCCGCCGGCTGTCGTTCGAGGAGCTGCGGGACTCACTCTTCGCCGTGACGGGGGAACTCGACGCCCGCGTTGGCGGCAAGCCGGCCGACATGCTCGCGCCGCCGTTCACGAAGCGGCGCGCGGTCTACGGGCTGGTGGACCGCCAGTTCCCGCCGGACCTGCTGCGGGTGTTCGACTTCGCCAACCCGGACCTGCACACCCCGCAGCGCAGCGAGACCACCGTCCCGCAGCAGGCGCTGTTCTTCCTCAACCACCCGCTGCCGCTCGACCGGGCGCGGGCGCTGGCCGGCCACAAGGCGGTCAAGGCCGCGAGTTCACCGGAAGCGAAGGTCCGGCAGCTTTACCACCTGGCCTACCAGCGCGAGCCCACGCCGGCCCAGGTCCGGGCCGCGGTCGCGCTGGTCCGGGCCGCGCAGGCGGAGAGCGCGACGCCCGAGCCGGTCCGCCCCACGACGTGGACCTACGGCGTCGCGGCGTTCGACCCGGCGACGAAGACGCTCTCCGGCTTCCGGCCGCTGCCGCACTTCACTGGGAGCGCGTGGCAGGGCGGGCCGGCGTGGCCGAACGCCGCGTTCGGCTGGGCGCAACTGACCGCGACCGGCGGCCACCCCGGCAACGACCTGGCGCACGCCGTCGTCCGCCGCTGGACCGCCCCGGCCGACGGCACGGTACGCATCGCCTCGATGCTCATCCACGAGGTCGCCGCCGGGGACGGCGTCCGCGGGACGATCGTGAGCAGCCGGCATGGCTACCTCAAGTCCGCGGTCGTCCACAACAGCCGGATGCGGCTGGACGTGCCGGCGGTGGAGGTCCGGGCCGGCGACACGATCGACTTCGTCGCGGACGTCCGGGCGGTGCTGAACAGCGACCAGCACCTGTGGGCGCCGGTCATCACCCAGTCGGGCACAGTCAAAACCTGGGACGCGATGGCCGACTTCGGCGGCCCGCCCCTGCCGAAGCTCGGCGCCTGGGAGCAACTTGCCCAGGCACTGCTGATGGCGAACGAGTTCTCGTTCGCGGATTGACGCCAGACGGTGGACGATGATGAGGACAGAGGCTCAGCCCGGATGATGTCTACTTTTGTCTACAGGCGATCAGGTGTGTGGGGTCAGGCGCTCACCTTTTCTGGACTGGCGATCAAACCGGGTGTGCTGATCGCCTGATCGCCTGATCGCCTGACTCCGATGACCTGGGAAGCTGCGATGCCAAAGCCAACGTCCTCTCGTCATCTCCTGAGCCGGCGCGAACTGCTTCAGCGGTCCGGCCTCGGTCTCGGGGCGCTGGGCCTGGCTGGCCTGCTCGGCGACACCGGCTCCGCGACCGCCGGCAGCCCCCTGGCCCCGAAGGCCCCTCACTTCCCCGGCCGGGCGAAGCGGGTGATTCACTTTTTCCTCAACGGCGGGCCGTCGCACGTCGATACGTTCGACCCCAAGCCGGCGCTGGCGAAGTACGCCGGCAAGCCACTGCCGGAGACGCTGCGCACCGAGCGCAAGACCGGCGGCGCGTTCCCGTCGCCGTTCCAGTTTCGGAAGTCCGGCCAGAGCGGCATTGAGGTCAGCGAGATCTTCGAACAGACGGCGAAGCACATCGACGAGATCGCCGTGATCCGGTCGATGAAGGCGCAGGTACCCAACCACGAGCCGTCGCTGATGCTGATGAACTGCGGCGACTCGGCCCAGCCGCGGCCGAGCGTCGGCGCCTGGGTGCTGTACGGGCTGGGCGCCGAGAACCAGAACCTGCCCGGGTTCGTCGCGATGTGCCCCGGCGGCCACCCAATCAAGGGGGCCGAGAACTGGCAGTCCGGGTTCCTCCCCGGCGCGTACCAGGGGACGTTCGTAGACCCCCGGCACGACCGGATCGACAGGCTCATCGAGAACATCACCCATCCGCACACGACGGCCGCCGCCCAGCGCCGGCAGCTCGACCTCGTGGCCGCCCTCAACGCGGAGCACAGGCAGGGCCGGCCGGACGCGCGGCTGGACGCCCGCATCGAGTCCTTCGAGCTGGCCTTCCGCATGCAGACCGAGGCCGCCGAGGCGTTCGACATCTCCCGCGAGTCGAAGGCGACCCGCGACCTGTACGGAGACGGCGTCCACGGCCGGCAGACGCTCATCGCCCGCCGGCTCCTGGAGCGGGGTGTCCGGTACGTGCAGCTCTGGCACGGCGAGTCCCAGCCGTGGGACCACCACGCGGACCTCGCCAAGGCCCACCGCAAGCTCGCGGCCGAGATCGACCGGCCGATCGCCGCGCTGCTCGCGGACCTGAAGCGGCTCGGGATGTTCGACGACACGCTGGTGATCTGGGGCGGCGAGTTCGGCCGCACCCCGACCAGCGAGGGGACTGGCCGGGACCACAACCACTACGGCTTCTCCGTCTGGATGGCCGGCGGCGGTATCAAGGGCGGGACAGTGTACGGCGCGACCGACGAGTTCGGCTTCAAGGCGGTGGAGAACCCGACCAGCGTCCACGACCTGCACGCGACGATCCTGCATCTGTTGGGGTTCGACCACGAGCGGCTGACATACCGCTACGCCGGCCGCGACTTCCGCCTGACCGACGTCCGCGGCCGCGTCATCCACGACGTCGTCGCCTGAGTCGACAGCCGTCATTACTAGAC
>DATLIF010000359.1:0-5816 GCA_035539575.1 Fimbriiglobus sp.
GTTCGGGCCGGCGGGTCGGTGGCCGGGTGGTTGCACAGGGTCGCGCGTCGGGTGGCGGTCCGCGCCGCCAAACAGCGCCATCGAATCGACCCGTTAGCGGCCGACCCACCGGGTCGGCCATCGCCCACCCCGGACGCCGAACTCAGCGCCATCCTCGATGCCGAGATCGACCGACTCCCGGACAGGTTCCGGCTTCCGGTGGTACTGTGCTACCTCGACAGCCGCACCACCGAAGACGCGGCGAAGTTGCTTGGCGTGCCGCGCGGCACGATCCTGTCCCGGTTGGCGACCGCGCGGCAACGGCTCGCGGCCCGACTCACCCGACTCGGCATCACCGCCCCGGCCACGCTAGCGGCGGTCGCCGGGTCGGGCGGCGAAGTGATCTCGACGGAGGCGGTCGTGACGTGCGTATCGATGGCGGTCCGATTCGCGTCCGGGGTGGCCGTCCCGGGCGGGTCCGTTCAACTGGCCGAGGGAGTCCTTCGCATGGGCATCCGCAAAGCGACGACGGCGTGGGCGGCGGTAATGCTGACCGCCGCAGGGGTCGGCACCGGACTCGCGGTGATGGCCGACGACCCGAAACCCAAAGCCGGCGCCGCACCGGTCGCCACCGCGCCGGCCCAGTCCGGCAGACCCCAAGCGGCCCCGGAACCGGCCGACAAGGACCGAGCTGAGCAGGACCGGCGCAGGACGACCGCCGACACCATCGACCAACTCATGAGGGAGCGAGAGAAGCTGAACGCCCTCGCCGAGGAATATCAGCAAGTCATCACCCGCAAACAGCGAGAGGAGTTGAACCCGCACGTCAACCAGGCGCTGGGGGCGGTCCTGACCGAGGCGGAACTGACGATCTTTCGGACCGAACTCGAAGTGCGGTCGGCCGAGCAACGGATCGAGGACCATCGCCGGCGGCTAAAGGAAGCAGCAGACAAGCCAATAGACGAGTCCCAACTCCCGCGGGTTGAAGAATCCAACACGCATAACATTCAATGGCTGATACAAGCTCAACGCCAAGTTAGTCGTGAGCTGGACGAGGCGTTAGCGAGGGTCGGGTCGGACCACCCAACCGTCCGAGAGCTGAAGGACAAACTCTCAAATCTCGGCGGTCAGTATAAGCAAGCCAAAGCGGACGCCCGAGAGTCAGCGATAAAGCAGTTGAGAAACGAGGCGCTTGGTCCAATCCAGCGTCAGCTGACCGAGGCCGAAACGGACCTACGACGCAATCAGCGCACGCTAGAAGCCGCCCGCAATCGACGGGACGAGATCGTTGCCACACTGGCCAAGACCGATGACCGAAAGCAGTCGGCCGAGATCCAACGGCTGACCGCCGAACTGCAAGCCAACCGGGAGATGGCCCAGCAGTTAACTCGAATGATCATGAGGCTGGAGTTGGAGCAGAAGGGCCTACCTGTGCCCGACGCATCCCGACCGGCCGCCTCCGACGACAAACTCGACCGTGTCTTGCGGGAACTGGCCGAGCTTCGGGCCGAGGTGCGGAGACTGAGCGAGAAGAAATAGAGAAGGCCGGCCGGCTGTGGGGACGCTGCCAAGCCCCGTCGCCGACCGACCTTTTCTAACAGTACGATGCGCGGGCCGGACGGCTTATTGTCCCCGGCCCGAACTTTTTCCGCTTGCGTCCGCATCCCCGGGCAGGATCATGGGTTCGGTTTCCGCGAACCCACGGTAACATGCCATGTCCGACCTCACCCGCCGCTCGTTCCTGACCGCCGCCGGGGCAGTTGTCGCCGCTCCCCTGCTCCGCGCCGCCCCAGTCTCGACGGAACCCCGGTTCAAGCTCGGCCTCGTTACCAACAACGTCCCCAAGGACTGGGATCTGCCGACCATCCTGCGTATCTGCAAGCAAGTCGGCGTCGCGGCCGTCGAGTGCCGCACCACCCACAAACACGGCGTCGAGCCGACCCTGTCCTCTGACCAGCGCAAGGATGTCAGGAAGCAGTTCACGGACTCCGGCGTCACGTTCTGGGGCTGCGGCAGCACTTGCGAGTTCCACTCCGCGGACCCAGCGGTCGTCCGCAAGAACGTCGAGGACTGCAAGCGGTTCGTCGATCTCGTCCGCGACCTCGGCGGCAAGGGGGTGAAGGTCCGCCCCAACGGCGTCGCGAAGGGGCACACCCCGGAACAGGCGTGCGAGCAGATCGGCAAGGCCCTGATCGACTGTGGCAAGGCGGCGGCGGACGCCGGCGTCGAAATCTGGGTCGAGGTCCACGGGGCCGTGACCGCATTGCCGAAGAACATGCGGCGGATCATGGACGCCTGCGGTCACCCGGCCGTCGGTGCTTGCTGGAACTCCAACGGCACCGACCTGGTGGACGGTTCCATTGCCGGGGGGTTCGAGCTACTGGCGAAGCACATCAAGTCGTGCCACATCAACGACCTGACCAGCAAGTACCCCTACCGCGACCTGTTCCAGCGGTTGAAAGGAATTGGCTACGACCGCTACACCCTGATCGAGGTCGGCAAGGCGTACGACCCCGAGACGGGGGCGAAGTTCCTGGCGGACTACAAGGCGAAGTGGACAGAGTTGACCCAAATGTAGGGTGGGTCAAACCCGGCTTTGCGGCCGTCGACCCACCGTTGCACTCTCCGGTGGGTCGACGCTCGAAGACTCGCTTGACCCACCCTACACAGGTTGCCGCTTCCCTCTGACCTCCGGGTTGACCACCCACCCCTCGGGCCAGTCTCCGCACAACATCCGAACGATCGCCTGCGCCGCGACTCGGGCCATGTCGTCGCGGGATTGCAGGTCCACCCCCGCGGTGTGGGCCGTCAGTACCACGTTGTCCAGAGTCAGCAGCGGGTTCTCCCCCGGCGGTTCCACGTCGTATACGTCCAGTCCCGCGCCGGCGATCCGTCGGTTCTTCAGCGCGTCGTACAGGTCCGCCTCGTTCACCACGCCGCCGCGGGCCGTGTTGATCAGGAACGCCGTCGGCTTAATCAGCGCGAGCGTCCGCGAGTTTATCATCTGCCGCGTACCCGGCATCAGGGGCACGTGCAGCGACAGGTAGTCGGATTGCCGGACCACCTCCTCGAACGGCAACTGCTCGACGTTGTGTAGGCCCAGAAACTCCTGGTCCCAGCACGGGTCGTGGCCGATCACCCGCATGCCGAACGCCCGCCCGCGGACGGCCACCGCCTTGCCGGTCCGCCCGCAGCCGACCACGCCAAGCGTCTTGCCGCGAAGCGGCAGGACCGCCCGTCGCGGCCACTGCCCCTGCGTCATGAGCGCGTGCTGGGTGAGCAGGTTTTTGGCCAGCGCCAGAATCAAAAGGAACGTGTGCTCGGCCACCGCCTCCTGGTTGGTCCCCGGGGCGATGCAGACCGGGATGCCGTGGTCGGTCGCCGCCTCGACGTCCACCCCGTCGTACCCGACGCCGGCCCGGGCGATGACCTTCAGGCCCGCCGCCGACGCCGCGGCGATCACCCGCCGGGTATACGGCTCCGACCCGGCCAGGGCGGCGGTGCAGCCGGGCAGCAACTCCAGCAGTTCGTCCTCGGACATCTGGGCGTTGCGCGAGGGGTAGACCAGTTCGAGCCCGGCCTCACGCAAAAGCGGGCCGTAAACCGGCTCGATCTCTCGCAATGGCGCGGGGCCGATCAGCACCTTGGGTTTCATGGGCGTGTCCCGGGGAATGTGGAATCCTGGCACGGGGGATGCCTCTCTGAAACGGTATAGCGGAACCGAACCCGTCTGACCGGGCGGTGTCCGTCATCCACCGCCCGGGTGGCCGTTCGGGTTATTCCGGCGCGCCAGCCCCCAGCCGGCCCGGCAAGAGGTGAAATCTCCGGAGCCGCTTGAAAATGGTGTAGGGCGCACGGATGATACAGGTGGTGCGGGCTTGCCCGTACCGCGAGCGTGGTTCCTGACCCAGTCCGGCACCCGTATGTATCTCGGGAGGTTGACCACGAAGGACAAGGCGCGACGCGCTGCTCCCCTTCGGCACCAACGACCCCCCGAGGTAGCACCCTGAGGGAGGTCACTTGAGCAGCATCGCCATCCCGTCTTCGGTGCCCACCCTGACCGGGGCCTCCGCCCCCGTCACCCCGCGTCCGCAACTGCCCACGGCCCTGCAACGGGCCTGTCTGGCGGCGAAAACCGCCGTCGAGAACAAGGGGCAGGACGTCGTGGTCCTCGACCTGAGGCCGCTCACCCCGCTCTTCGACTACTTCGTGCTCTCCACCGGCCCGAGCCGGCGCGTGGTACACACGATCGTCGAGGAGACCGACGCCGCCCTGCGGGCGGCGGGGGACACGCGCTCAGGCGTCGAGGGATACGACGCCAGTAAGTGGGTCGTACAGGACTACGGGGATGTGGTGGTGCATGTGTTCGACCCGGACACCCGCGAGTACTACAAGCTCGAGGAACTCTGGGCCGACGCGCAGAAGATCGACTGGGAGCAGGAGATGGATTAAACACCCACTCAGGCCCGACGACGGCCGTTGCCGGGCTTGCTAAGATTGAACCTCGTGCGGCCCACCCGGGTCTTCCGGGTGGGTTTGCCTCTTTTCTGACTCCGACGCGGTGTGGTCATGAGCCTGCTGTCCCAGGTCCGTTCGCTGTTCGAGCCGGCCCTCGCCGGGTTGGTCCCGGACCGCGCCGAACTGGCCGAGTACCTCGGGATGGTACGCTCGACCGACCCGAAGAACGGCGACTACCAGGCGAACTTCGCCATGAAGCTGGCGAAGCAACTCGGCCGCAAGCCACTGGAGGTTGCGGCCGAGGTCGTCGGCATGCTCCCGCCCAGCGACGCGATCGAGTCCGCCACGGTCGCCGGGCCGGGGTTCATCAACATCAAGTTGAAGGACACCAGGCTGGCGTCACAGGTCCGAGCGATGGCCGCGCAGGATCGCCTCGGGGTCTCAGCACTGGAGAAGCTGCGCCGCTACGTCATCGACTACAGTAGTCCGAACGTGGCCAAGCCGCTGCACGTCGGCCACCTCCGCAGCACGATCATCGGCGACGCCCTGACGCGCCTCCTGCGGTTCCTCGGCCACACGGTCGTCACCGACAACCACCTCGGCGACTGGGGCACCCAGTTCGGGATGCTCATCTACGGCTACCGCAACTTCCTCGACCGCGCCGCCTACGACACCGACCCGGTCCGCGAGCTGGCCCGGCTATATGTCCAGGTCCGTAACGAGATCAAGGCGGCCGGAGGTGGGGACAACGAGGAGGAGGCGAACAACCCGGTCGCCGATGCATGCCGCCAGGAGACAGCGAAGCTCCACGCCGGCGACCCGGAGAACGTCGCCCTGTGGAACGAGTTCATGCCGCACTGCCTGGAGTTGTTGCACAGCACCTATCGCACACTCGGCATCCTGAAGTTCGATTACGAGCACGGGGAGAGCGAGTACAACCCGATGCTTCCCGGCGTGGTCGAGGACATGCTTGCGAAGGGAATCGCCGAGGAGAGCCAGGGGGCGGTCGTCATCCCGAACGCGAAGGGAGTCATCCCGCGCACCGAGGAAGAGCAGAAGAAGGAGGAGCCACCCGCGATCCTCCGCAAGCGCGACGGGGCATTCACCTATACGACCAGCGACCTCGCCACGGTGAAGTACCGCGTCGAACACTTCCAGCCCGACGCGATGCTCTACGTCGTGGACTTCCGCCAGGGGAGCCACTTCGAGCCACTATTCGAGATGGCCCGCGAGTGGGGCTACAACTCCGTGGAGATGAAGCACGTCAGCTTCGGCTCGGTGCTGGGCGAGGACAAGAAGCCGTTCGCGGCCCGCAAGGGCGGCGCGCCGGAGCTGGCCGACCTGATCGACGAGGCGGTGAAGCTCGGCCGCGCGAAGTA
>DATLIF010000360.1:0-4153 GCA_035539575.1 Fimbriiglobus sp.
CCGCCGGCGAGCGGCTGGCCCAGGGGCAGGCCCGGCGGGACTCCGACGCGGCCGACGACACCGCCGACCGGTGGGTGGCCCACTTCTACGTCCTCGGGGTCATCCCGGCCGGCACACTGGCCATCGCCCGCAGGCGGGGCCGGGGGGAGGCGTGGCTGGACGCCCGTCTGCATGTCCGCCGGTTCTTCCGCCCGTTCATCGGCATCGAGGTCCGGACCTGACGCCCCGGCTGCCGGTCCCGCACTCACCCGCGACAGGAGGGTTCCCCCATGTTGTGTAGCTACCCTGTGGCCTGTCCTCACCCGTACTGCGGCTGGCGGGGGAACCTAGTCCCGTCCCTCCTCCGGGGCGGGGACGGCGAGGAGATTGCGTCGATGCAGCGGGCCTGGCTGCACTGCCCGCGGTGCCGGCGCGACTGGGAGGTGCGGGTCACCGAGGACGCGGTGACGGTGATGCCGGTCATCGCGCCCACCGAATGACCCGGACGACCCGGTGCGGCCGCAGTTCTCCCGGGCCGCGGTCAGTTCGCGTTGGCCGTCGGCGGCCCGGCACCCGACTCCCCCCGTTTCGGCGGGGGACGAGTCCCCGGCCGCAGACCGGCCCGGGTGGTCATGCCCCGGGCCGGCTCCGTTGTCACCCAGCCTTGCCGGCGACCCCGCCCCGGCCTGCCGGCTAGCGGTGCGGTGGAAACGACCGATCGACGTACACAGAGCGCCAGGACGATCCGCTCGACTCACGCCTTTTGCCGCGACGCCCGAGGGTTTGGCGCGGGATCTGCTAAGTGCCCTCTCGTCGCCGAACAGGCAGTGTAGCCGGGCGAATCTCTCTCCTATAACCAAGGCTGTGTCATGGCAGTCAAACAAGTTTGCTCGACGACCGTCGGCGTGTTCCGAACCCGTGAGGCCGCCGACCGGGCGGTGGCCGACCTGCGGGCGGCCGGGTATCGGGACGACCAGATCGGGCTGGTCGCGAAGGACGAGCGCGGCAAGACGGTGCGCACCAACGCGGCCGGCGAGACGTACGCCGACGAGGGCGCGGTGGCGGGTGCGGTCGCCGGTGGTGCGGCCGGGGCGGCAGTCGGGGCTGGGATCCTGGCCGGGGTGATCCCGGTGATCGGCCCGGTCCTGGCGGTCGGTGCCCTGGGAACTGTGCTGCTGAACGCCGCCGGCGGGGCGGCCCTTGCCGGGATCGCCGGGGCGCTGATCGGGTGGGGCATCCCGGAAGAGGATGCCGAGTACTACGAGGGCGAGGTCAAGGCCGGCCGGTTCCTGGTGACGGTGGATCGCGGCAGCCAGGGCGACCACGCCCGCGAGGTGTTCAACAGGCACGGCGGATACGACCGGGCGTCGGCCCCGGTGATCTGAGGGGTGCAACGGTCAATGCATGCGCATTGGATACGAGCCGGGGAAACCGGCTCGTATCTTTTTGGAGTGGTTTGCTAACGGGCAGGCGATCAGCTGGCGGGCGGCTCGCCGAGGGCGGGGTGGGTCGGCCGGGGGTGGGTGTTCGGTCGCTTCATCGGTCGGTCTCCTCAGCGTCGGACGCGGCGAAGAACAGCCGCTCGGCCTTGCGCATTTCTAGGACGGATATTCCAGAGTGTCGGTGGTCTCAGGCGTGGGTATCTAGCCCCGGAAAGTTGGGCTGGTCCGACCTCGCGCCGCGTCCCACGCGCATTCGCAGTGAGTGTGGTCGCGCGGCCCGTACCCCCGATAGTAGTTACCGCCCACCCCGTGGGCCACCCGTGCCGCGGCCTCGCTCGCCTTGGCTGCGGCGACGACGCCGAGTTGCTCCTCGTCGGTCAGCCAGAGGAACTCCCACGCGGTGTAGTCCCGGATCGGGTCGAACGGGCGACGGGGGTCGTCGTACATGAGTGGTGCTCCATCTTGTGTTTTGCGTTTCAGCGCCTGTCAGGTCACTCGTCGGCCTGGTCGTCGGAACTGCGCTCGCCGACGCACGCTTCAAGCGCGGCCAGTCTAGGGAGGACGTCGACCCTCTCATGGAACCGCAGCGCCAGATCGGCGACGGCAGCGGCGGCCCGGAGCTGCGTCGAGGCAACGACGGCCGGGTCGTCCATGACGGCGAGCATCTTGTCGATCGCCCGGCCCAGCGCGGTCACGAGCTTCTCGACGTGCGGCCGGAGTTGCATTGCCCGCGCCTCGTGCAGCCGCGCGGCAAAGCCCGGCCTCGCTAGCAGCCGGTAGACGGTGGACGCGCTACGGTCGGCCTTGGCCGCCGCCTCGGTGGGCGAGAACCCGGCCGCCAGGAGCTCAAGGATCTCGTCCTCCTTGGTGACGCGCATCGGTTGAGCAGTGGTAGTCATCAGTGGCGGTATGCGTGGGTTCGAGGTCAAGCGGTCGCGACCAGCTCCTGCGGCCGGTGGGCGGCGTCGATCACGATCAAGAATTCATCCAGGTCGCTCTCGGCGATTCGCCACCGACCGACCACGCGCCGAGCGCGAAGGCGGTGAACCTTCCCATCAGGAAGTGCGACGCCGCTCGTAACCCACCGGAGGACCGTGCCAGGGTGGACACCGAGCCGGGCACCTACGGCGCTGGGGGTAATCACGGTCAGAACCTCATCGGGTGACGGCCAACTGTCGAATCTTGATGCCTCTACTAAAGTTTATCACAGCGCGCGGTTCGCGGCAAGGGCGCAAGATCGGTCGCAAGTTGACTTTGCGCGGTTCGCCGACCGGGCGCAGTGGGCGCATTCCGCCCGGTCCGTGGATGACGTGCGCCCATAAGCCGGGCGCAAGTCAAACTAGTTTACCTTGTTCATCATGTTGGTTGTGATCCGGCGAGGGAACGCCAGGGGTTGGGTGCCAGGTCACGACGTCCAAACCGAGGCGACCTTCGTCTCGACCCGGGCGCGAACGTCGCCGAGGACTGGTTTCATTCCCTCGATCATCGCCCGCTCGATCTCGCGTGCCACACCATCGGCTGCGGCGGCCGGGGCTTCGATCACGAAGGCGTCGTGAGCCGCTATCACAGGGTGAGCGTCGGGGTACTTCCTCCGCCGCTCAAACAAGAGCGCCAGCGCGTTCATGAACCCGGCCGCGGCCGTCCCCTGGATCACGTAGTTAGCCCGCTTGCCGTTGTGGTCGTCCGGGCGGATCGGGATTCGTCGACCAGTCAAGGTCTCGACATGGTCGCCCTTCGCCGCCATCGACCGTATCCACGCTGCCAGGGCTGTGTGCGCCGCGAAGAATCGATTGAGGTACACCTTGGCCTGCGCCTCGTCGATGGTGATCCCCGCGGACCCGGCCTTGCGGGCGAGACCGGCGGCGCCCATGCCGTACAGTGGAGCGAAGTTCACAACCTTGCCGAGCTGGCGTTCGGAATCGGTGACGGCGTCCGCGGGCTTCTCGAACAGGGCCGCGGCGGTCTCCCTGTGCAAGTCCCGGCCGGCTCGGACCGCATCCAACATCGGCACGTCCTGGCTGACCACCGCCGCGACTACCAACTCGATCTGGGCGTAGTCGGCCGCGACAAGCACCCGGCCGGCGGGGGCCGCAATGACATGCCGGAGATCCCGAGGGAACCCCTGTAGGTTCGGCTCCGCACACTGCATCCGGCCCGTAATGGCCCCGTCCTCGATCCAGCGCGGGTAGACCCGGCCATCGTCACGCAGGCGCCGCTGTACGTCCTCAAGGACGCGCGCGCGGTATTGCGCGGAACGGTGTGCGACGATCTCGCGGGCAAGAGGGTGATCGACCGCCCGCAACGTATCGCCATCGGTGTCGGGCAGGGTGATACCAAAACGCGCGAACGCTGCTACGACGTCCGCTGCGACATGCCATCGCGGATTGTTGTCGTTTCCGACGGCGCGAAAGAGAATGTCCGCGCGTCGTTTCGTAATCCCGGCGTCCACGCGGGCGCGCGTGATTTCCTGTGCGAGCCGCGTGCGGTCAAAAGGTACGCCGGCGCGCGTCATCCATTCGGTAGCGGACGGCGCGGACGGCGCGTCCACGAGGTTGGTCGAGTCGGTGTTCATGATTTGTCCACGCGGGCTTGATACTGTCGGGTCTCTCACCCATCACGGGTGTTGCCTATTGCCGCCCCCTTAGGGTGCGGCAACAAGGCAACACCCCTGTGACCAATGGGCGGGGTCTTCCGCGTTGCCGCGGGTGTTGCCTTGCGGCAACACCCATAAC
>DATLIF010000361.1:0-10235 GCA_035539575.1 Fimbriiglobus sp.
CGTCTTCGCCAGCGGGACGCACGATGCCCACGCCTGCCGAAGAAAAGGCATTTCTGGAACCGATCCTGGCCCGGTACTCCGACGACGGGCCGCGGCTGGTGTACGCCGACTTCCTCGACGAGTCCGACGAGCCCGCCGACCGCGCCCGCGGCGAGTTGATTCGCGTCCAGTGCGCGCTCGCCCGGCTGTCCGATGACCACCCGCGCCGCGTCGAGTTGACCCACCGCGAAGGGGAACTCCTTCAGGCGCACCAGGCGGCGTGGACCGAGCACCTGCGCGGGCTGGCCGACGGATTCGAGTTCCGCCGCGGCATCCTGGACGGCGTTTCCGTGGCTGCCGCCATGTTCCTCACGAGGGGTGACGAACTGTTCCGCCGGGCGCCGGTCCGCCGGGTGCGGTTGCTCGACGCCACGCGGCACGTCGCCCGGCTCGCGTTCTGTCCGTTCCTGGCGTCGGTCCGTGAACTGGACCTGTGCGGCAACGATCTCGGCAACGGTGGCGTGAACGTCCTGTTGCGATCGCCGTACCTGTCCCAGTTGCGAGACCTGGACCTGAGTTTCAACGGCGTCTGCGACGGCGGGGCGCAGCTTCTGGCCCGGTCGGACGCCATGCCTCGGCTGCGAGCGCTGGCACTGTCCGACAACGGGCGGATTGGTGACACGGGACTATCCTTGCTTGCCGACTCGCCACGCCTGGCCGGGTTGAAGGCGCTGGATGTGTCGGGGAACGCCGTCGGCGATTCCGGGCTGCGGGCGGTAACCCGAAGTCGATTCATGACGCGACTGCACACGCTCCGGATCCACGGCAACAGTGTCGGGGACGCCGGGGCGGTCGAGCTGGCCGGGTCCGCACTGGTGGCCAGAATGCTGGCCAGGTGCCCGCGACTGGACCTCCGCCACAACTCCGTCGGGCCTGCCGGAGCGCTGGCGCTGGCGACCTCGCCACACCTGGGCCGGGCGGTCGGGCTGGACCTGACCGGGAACGTCCTGGGTGACGCCGGGGTGTTCGCCCTGGCCCGCTCCGAACGGCTGACCGGGTTGCGGCGGCTGGGACTGCGGCAGAACCACATCGGCGACGCCGGGGCCGCCGTCCTGGCCGCGTCCGGGCTGATGGCCCGGCTGGCGTTCCTCGACGTGTCGGCTAACCGGTTGACCCAGAAGGGTGTGGACGCCCTCTGGGCGAACCGCGGCAGCTACCGAACGATCCTGGACACGGCGGGGAACTTCGTGTCCGACAGCGAACTGTGGGACACCGCCACGCAAGACGGGACGCCGCCACCGCACGACCTGCACGACGAGGTCGGTCGGGTCCTCAGGCGGCTGATGCCCTCTGCTACCCATCCGTGATGACGTCCGGGCCGGGTTGTAGCCCGGTCGGGCGGACCTATAATCCCCCTGCCGAACCGACCCCCAAGCCACGGGAACCCGGACCGATGAGTGAGTCCTCGCCGGCAGAACCCTGGAAGCCGGCCTACAAGCGCATACTCCTGAAATTAAGCGGGGAAGCCTTCGGGCAAGCCGGCAAAGTCGGGATCAGCCTGGACGAGACACTCAAGCTCTCCGAGCAACTGCGGCGGGTCGCCCGGATGGGCACCCAGGTGGCGGTGGTGGTCGGCGGAGGCAACCTGCTCCGCGGGGCACAGTTCTCCGCCGGGCTGTCCACCGTCAAGCAGGCCACCGCCGACGCGATGGGGATGCTCGCCACGGTGATGAACGGGCTGGCCCTCCAGGACAGCCTGGAGAGCCTGGACATCGAGACACGGCTGATGTCGGCGGTGCCGATGGATACTGTGTGCGAACCGTACATCCGCCGGCGGGCCGTCCGCCACCTGGAGAACGGGCGGGTCGTGATCCTGGCCGGCGGGACCGGCAACCCGTTCGTCACGACCGACACGGCAGCGGCCCTGCGTGGTCGGGAGATCGGCGCGGACCTGCTGATGAAGGCAACCAAGGTGGACGGGGTCTACGACTCCGACCCGGACAAGAACCCACACGCCGAGCGGTACGACCGGCTGACGTTCCAGAAGGCTCTGCACGACCGGCTCAAGGTGATGGACGTGAGCGCCTTCGACATGTGCTCGGAAGCGAAGCTGCCGGTGCTGGTCTTCAACTACCGGGCCGACCGGGCGATCGAGCGGGCCGTCGCCGGCCACCCGATCGGCACGCTGATAACAGCAGACTAAGACGGGTATCGGGTGTCAGGTATCTGATCCCTGTCCCGATCCCCGATCCCCGATCCCCGATCCCCGAGGCGAGCCATGAACGCCGCGCACATCTTCAAGGACACCGAGGGCCGCATGGAGAAGGCCCTCGAAAAACTCCGCAACGAGCTGAAAGGCCAGCGGACCGGGCGGTCCAGCCCGGCCATGCTCGACGGCATTCGGGTCGATTATTACGGCTCGCCGACGCCGGTCGGTCAGATCGCCAACGTCTCGTGCCCGGACCCGGCGTCGATCCTCATCAAGCCGTTCGCGGCCGATGACCTCAAGGAAATTGAGAAGGCGATCCGGGCCAGCGACCTGGGGCTGGCGCCGAACAACGACGGGAAGGTGATCCGGCTGAGCGTCCCGGCGATGAGCGGCGACCAGCGAAAGAAGATCGCCCAGCAGATCAAGAAACTGGCCGAGGAGCAGAAGGTTTCCTGCCGGAACGTCCGCCGGGACGCCAATAAGGCGCTCGACCAGGCGGAGAAGGACGGCGAGGTCACCGAGGACGAGCGGGACAAGCAGAAGGAGAAGGTGCAGAACCTGCTCAAGAGCTACGAGGGGAAGATCGACGAACTGGCCGGCAAGAAGGAGAAGGAAGTGATGGAGGTCTGACCTCCACGACCGACCGCCATCGCGGCACCCGCATACAATCACGGGCACCCGCCCGGATGTCGGCGGGTGCCGTGTGCTTTCCACTCTCAGGGATCGCGGATGCCCCGGCCGTTCACGCTGAACATCTCAGGGACATAACGGCTTCCACCGCAGCGTTCCTACTCGCATACCAAGTGCGGCCGGGACGGCCGCGGTCCCGGGAATCACCGCTCCATGCGAACTCTCCGCTCCGTCTTCGACCTGTTCCCGGACGCCCGGACGCGGGGGCTCACCCGCGAAGAACTTGTTGCCAGCCGCGACCGGTTCGGCGCGAACCGGCTGACTCCGCTCCCGCAGGAACCGGTCTGGAAAAAGTTCCTGGAGAAGTTCGACGAACCGATCATCAAGATCCTCCTGGCCGCCACCCTGCTGAAGATCACGGTGGACGTGTTCGAGGCGTCTCCCCTGGCCGGGGCGATTGGGCTGACGGTGATCGTCGTCGGGGTCGCGGTCGCGTACCTGCTCCGCCTGGGCGGGTGGGTGCCGTCGGTGCTGTTCGCCTTAGCGGGCGGGCTGTTCGCCCTGTCTGTCGCACTGGGGCACCCGTCGGTCGAAGGGCTGGCGGTGATGATCGCGGTCGCCCTGGCCACCGGCGTCTCGTTCGTCAGCGAGTATCGCAGCGATCGGGAGTTCGAAAAACTCAACGCCACCAAGGACGCCATCCGGGTCAAGCTTGTTCGCGGCGGTGAGGTACAGACCGTCCCGCTCGAAGAGGTCGCGGTCGGCGACCTGGTGCTGCTGGAGACCGGGGACGAGGTGCCGGCCGACGGGCGGCTGACCAAGGGGGCGGGTCTGCGGCTGGATCAATCGCTGATGACCGGCGAATCGGAACCGGTCGCCAAGGCGGTCCGCCCGGACGACGACACATCCGACGGGCCGGACCAGCCCGGATGCCTGTACCGCGGCACGCAGGTGGTGGACGGGTTGGGCGAAATGGTCGTCTCCAACGTCGGGGACGATACCATGCTCGGTCAGATTGCCCGGCGGCTCTCCGGTGATCCCCTCGACGAAACCGACGCGGCCGACACGGGGTCTGCCGCCGGCCGGGTGCAGCAGAAGTTGACCCTCTCGAAGGATCTGACCCCACTTCAGCAGAAGCTGACCGACCTCGCCGGACTCATCAGCAAGGTCGGGTACGCCGCAGCCGCCGCGATCTTCGTCGCTCTGCTGGTGCGAGGGATGTTCTTCGCTACCCCGCGGGAGGTGTTCTGGCCGGACGATCCGGAGGACGTCCTCGCCGTTGCCCGGAACCTGCTCGGGTACTTCGTGTACATGGTCATCATCGTGGTGGTGGCCGTGCCCGAGGGGTTGCCAATGAGCGTGACCGTCTCGCTGGCCCTGGCAATGCGGAAGATGACCCGGGCCAACTCGCTGGTCCGGCAACTTGTCGCCTGCGAGACGATCGGGTCCGCGACGGTGATCTGCTCGGACAAGACCGGCACCCTGACCCAGAACAAGATGCGGGTCGAGCGGGTCGGCGTCGGCGGGTTGGTGCGGGACCCGGCCACGCCATTGACACTGGACAGCGTCCGGTCCGTCGGCCGCGGGGCAGTCGAGTGGCTCGGGCTGAATGCCGCCGTCAATTCGACTGCGACGCTGGAGCAGAAGGGCGGCAAGACGGTCGTGGTCGGCAACTCGACCGAGGGCGCGCTGCTGGCCTGGCTGAAGGACTCCGGTGCGGACCACACGCAGTTCCGGCTGGAGTTTCCGACTACCTACCGGCAGGCGTTCTCGTCCGAGCACAAGAAGATGACGACCGTCGCCCGGGTCGGCGACCGGCTGGTGTGTCTGGTCAAGGGCGCGCCCGAGGTCGTGCTGGCACGGTGTACCCGGGTCGTCGACGAGGCCGGGACGGTGACGGACCTGTCGGACGCCGCGCGGGAGGCGATCCGCGGTCAGCTCGCCGCCGCGTCGGACGACGCGATGCGAACGCTCGCCTTCGCGCATGCCGAGCTACCGGCCGACTTCCCGGACGACGAGCAGGTGATATCCGACCGTAGCCACGAACTGGAGGTCGGGATGGTGTTCGCCGGGTTTGTCGCCATCCGCGACCCGCTGCGGCCGGAAGTGCGGGAGGCGGTGGACCGGTGCCGCGAGGCCGGGATCGAGGTGAAGATGATCACCGGAGACAACGCCGAGACGGCCCGCGCCATCGCACGGGACGTTGGCCTGCTCGACGCCCCGAACGCTCTCGCCCTGACCAGCGACGAGTTCGCCAAGCTCTCCGACGACGAGCTGCGCGACCGTCTGCCGGGGCTGCGGGTTCTCGCCCGCGCGAAGCCGCTCGACAAGTACCGGATGGTCAAGCTGCTCCAGTCACAGGCCCACGTCGTCGCCATGACCGGGGACGGGACCAACGACGCCCCGTCCCTCAAGAAGGCCGACGTCGGGCTGGCGATGGGCATCGCCGGGACGGAGGTGGCCAAGGAGGCGAGTAAGATCGTCCTCCTGGACGACGCATTCAGCACCATCGTCAAGGCCGTCCACTGGGGCCGGGCCTTGTACGAGAACATTCAGCGGTTCATCCAGTTCCAGCTCACGATCAACGTCAGCGCCCTGGCGATCGCGCTGCTCGGCCCATTCCTCGGCTTCAAGCCGCCGTTCACCGTGCTGCAACTGCTGTGGATCAACGTCATCATGGACACGTTCGCGGCGATCGCGCTGTGTTCGGAGCCGCCGCGACCGGGGCTGATGCTGGCGCCGCCGAAGCGCCGCGGCGAAAGCATCCTGACCCCGGCGATGATCGGGAACATCCTGCTGACCGCCGGGTTCTTCGTGGTGGTCATGCTCGCCATGCTGTGGGCGATGGCCGGCACCCCGGAAAGTCCCGGGCTGTTCGGGGCGACCGGCGGCGACGTGACGTGGCTGGTCCGGTCCGGGGTCGAGGAGGAGATGGTTCCGGCCGCGATACTGGAGAAGGGGGCCGACGGGGCATGGCTCCAGCACCTGCCCGGCGGCGGAACCCGACTGGTGCAGGTCGAGTTCACCGCTCACCAGGCGACACTGTTCTTCACGGTGTACGTCTTCTTTCAGGTGTGGAACCAGATCAACTGCCGGTCGCTGACGCCGGAGGTGTCGGGTCTCAGAGGGCTGTGGCGGAACCCGTACTTCCTGGTGATCGCGTCCTTGACGGTCGTGGGGCAGGTGGTCATCGTGACCTACGGCGGGTCGGTGTTCGACGTCGAGCCGCTGGCCCTGCGGGACTGGCTGCTGATCGCGGTTGCGACCATGTCGGTGCTGGTCTTCGCCGAGGTGTCGCGGCTGATCCGCAAGTCCGTCTAATGTAGTCCGCTCGCTCCGCGAGCGGAACACGCTTGGTCGAGGACCTCGGTGTTGGGTGGCTCGGTTTTCAGCCCGTAAGGGCTGGGAGTTCTCAGCCCAGGGCGCAGCCCTGGGAACGCGGATGCAGGTTCGGAGCCCTGAAAGGGCGCGACAGCGCCGCCGTGTGTCGCCTTTCAGGGCTCCGGGGGTGGTTGGCCTCCGACCCAGGGCTGCGCCCTGGGCTGAGAACTCCCAGCCCTTCGGGCTGAAGACAGCAGACCCGGGATTGCGACAGAGCGAGTGGACTACACTCAGGCCGGCCGACAGGGGGTGTGTGCAGTGGACGAGAACCGGGAGCGGCTGGCCGAGATCGCCTCGAAACTCCGCATCGGCGGCTACCACCGCCACGTCTTCCTGTGTGTCGCCGGGACGTGCTGCCCGTCGAAGGACGGCGAGGAGGCATGGGAGGCCCTCAAGAAGGAGTTGAAGGACCGCGGCCTCACCCCGGGGACCGATGCGAGGGCCGTCTACCGCACCAAGGTCGGGTGCCTGCGCGTCTGCCAGGACGGGCCGATCGCGCTGGTCTACCCCGAAGGGACGTACTACTGCGGGCTGACCGCCGACCGTGTCCCGGAGTTCGTGAAGAGGCACCTCATCGACGGCCGCCCGGTGGAGGAATGGGTGTTTGCCCGGAACCCGCTTCCGCTTCGGCCTGACGCACCCACGTCGCCAGCGTCCCCCGGATGAACCACGGGCTGGCGATCGAGATGTGACCGCCGAGCCACCCCTGGCGAAGGAAGCGCGGCGACCACTGCGTCCGGTGCAACTTGTCCGCGACCGCCGGGTCCGACGGCGGGTGGAACCCGACCATCCCTGCCGCGAATGACCACCGCCGATCCGCCGTGCCCAGGAGCCGCGTCCCGACGCCCAGGAATAAGGCGTCCAGCCGGCTCTCGACCGTCAGGATGCCGGCCACCGTGCGGTGCAGGGCCGCCGACAGGTCGTAATCGGGCGATAGCCCCGACCCGACCAGCGCCGCACTCGTCACCGCCTCGGCCGGTGTGAGCTGTTCGAGGGCGTAGGCGGCGATCGCGGTACCGGCAGAATGTGCGAGGATGTGGATCGGTTCGCCGGGGAACGCGGCCTGCGTCTCGCGGATGCGAACGGCCAGGTCGGTCGCGACCTGGCGATGGTGATCGGTCCGCCACAGGTCGGCGAAGGTCAGGACCGCCCGGAACCCCTGCTGCCAGCGGATCAACTCGAAGCGGTGCGGCAAGCCCGCGGCCGGCAGCCACCGCCGCCACGCCCGGCCGACCACCCAGATGTCGTTGATCCCGCCGAGCAGGAAGATCGTGCCGCGGTTCACCGCGCGAACACCTCACGCAAGAACGTCTGCGACTCGTCCCACAGGTCGGCGGCTTTTTCGAAGTCCGCCTCCATCCGCTTCACTTCGTGCCGGGTCTTCAGCGCCGGGTGCGGCGAGAGCTTGACCTGTGGGTGGACCGGGAACTGGTAGCCGCCGCCCTGGGCCAGTTTCACCTCCGTCTCCGGCCTCAGCAGGTAGTCGATGAGCTTCTTCCCGCCGGCCGGGTTGGGCGCTCCCTTGACCAGGGCCAGGGTGTTCGGGATGTACAGTGTGCCCATCCGCGGGTGGGCCGGGTGACCGGTGGCGTCGGGGAAGACGATTGCCACCGGCATGCCAGCGTTCAACTCGATCACCGCGTCGTCGGTGTCGGTCATGCCGACGGCGAACTGGCCGTCCGCGACGCCCCGGGCCGACTGCTTGTTGCCGGGGAAGATCTGTACGTCGTTCGCTTGCAGGCCGCGGTAATACGCCCTCGCGGCGTCCGGGCCGAGCACCTCGAACAGGCAGGCGGCGTGCGTGGCAGTGGTGCCGAACTGCGGCTTGGCCATCGCCACCTTGCCCTTCCACTTCGGGTCGGTCAGGTCGAGCAGCGACTTCGGCCGGTCGGCTTCCGGGACCAGGTTCGTGTTGACGATCAGCACCCGCGCCCGCTCGGCGAACGCCTGCCAGGTGCGGTCCCTCGCCTTCGACCAGTCGGGGTGGTCTGTGGCGCTCGGGCTTTCGTAGGGTTCGTAGAGACCGGCCCGGGCGGCGCAGATGGTGCCGAGGATTTCGTTCCCCCAGTGGACGTCGGCCCGCGGCCGGCCGGCCTCCGCCTGCAACTCCGCCAGAATCCCCACCGACTTGTTCGCCTCGGTGTCGAACTTCGGGGCGACGGTCAGGCCGGTCTCCGCCCGGAAGTCGGCGAACACTCGCTCGGCGAAGTCGGGATCCTGGGAGCAGTATGCGACCACGCGGTTCTCGGCCCGCTGGCACCCGAGAGCGGCCACGAACGGAAGCAGTGCCAGGGTGATGAGAAAGAGTGATCGCATGGGGAGTGCCCCGTAGGGTGGGTCAAGCCCGGCTCTGCGGGCGCCGACCCACCGTTGCGTCCCCCGGTGGGTCGGCGCTCGAAGACTCGCTTGACCCACCCTACACGGGACGCCCTACACCTTGAAGATGTCTCGCACGTTGTCCCGCAGCAGCCGGGTTCCCAGCGTCACCGCCTCCGTCTCGCTTAGCCGGCCGGGGCGGACGAACTCGTCGGCCAGCGCCTCCGCCAGGATGCGGCGATACATGGAGTACTTCGGCAGAACGAACTCCAGCTTGTACGCGTCCGAGTAGTATCCGACCTGCTTGGTCTTCGGCACGGCTTGCAGGCGCTCCGTCAGGTCGCGGCGGATGTAGGTCGGGATGTTCGAGTACCACCAGTGGCCGTTGGTGACGACGTTCGGGAAGATCCACGAGTACGCCACCAACTCCTGATTCTGGCCGCTGGTCAGCACCGAGATCGGGAACGTCACCTCCGGGAAGGCGTTGAACAGTTCCCGGTACTGGATCAGGCTCGTCCTTCTGTCGAAGAGGTCCTGCCCCTGGTAAACGCCGTTCGCGTACACCTGGCGGTTCACGCCGATCATGAGATCGAACGGCAGAGCGAACTCGCGGCAGCACTCAGCGAGCATCCAGAAGATCGCGTTGCCCTTCACCGGGTCCGGGGACGGTGCGAAGTCCGGCGGCAGCGAGATGGCGCAGGCCTTCGCCCCCTTGCCGACGAACCGCTCGAACAGCGCCCGCAGCGCCTTGCGGAGAGACGGCAGGTCGCCGGCCTCCATGCCCGTGACCTTCGCCAGCCGCTCCTTGACGCCCGGCTCCTTGAACTTGAAGACCAGCGTGTCCGTTCGCAGGCAGGGGACATACTTCGTGGTGTCGAACCCCTCCAACTGGTCGTCGAACTCGTTGGTCAAGAAGATCCGTTCCAGCTTCGTCTTCTCGAAGACTTGCTGTTCCCAGTCCTTCTGCCCGAACGCCTTCTCGGCGGCGTCGAACAGGGCGTCGGCGTCGCCGGCCGTGACGCGGTCGCGGTCGTAGCCGAGGAACGTTTTCGCGATGTCCACGAACCAGGCGTACTGGGCGGTGTTGTCGAACCGCTCCATGTGGCGGACGATCTCCCGCACCCGGTCGCGTGGGGCCACGTCCTTCGCCAGTGGGGTCTGCGGCATCCCGGCGGAGTGGGCGAGTTCGGTGTAGTAGTGGTAGCCCAGGATGTCGTCGAGCGACTTCGACACCGGACTCAGCGGCTCGATGTGCGAGTGCGGGTCGATGAGCGGGACGGCGGTCAGGGCGGCGGTCAGATCGCGGACAAGGGCGTCGGTCATGGCGGACCTCCGGTAAACAACGCCGGGTGTTTCGGGGTACGTCTTACAACGGCCTGCAACTTTTACAACGCACTGGGTTCGCGACCTGATGATATCAACCGCCGCAGGGATCACGGGTTGGGGCGACTCGCAGGCATTGGATAAGGCGAAAAAACGATTGGCATACCCCATGCATTAACACATCCCGTCCCGCCGGACACGGAAACGCCGACGGGACGGTGAGACGATCGCGACTGGCCGAGCCTATCCCCCAGGCGGAGCCAACCCCCATCGCGACCGCCGCACCGATTCGGCGGCCGACCCCTTCCCCCAGGGGCCGGCCGCCGGGAGAGAGATTCCCCCCTCTCTCCGACCTTTCCCCCGACACGTCGAAACTCCAGTCAGGATCTCCTTCCCC
>DATLIF010000362.1:0-2772 GCA_035539575.1 Fimbriiglobus sp.
GGGAAGAACCACAGAGAAAGTCAGTCGGGTAAGTTTGAAGACAGAAGAGGAGACGTCTGCCGGCGGTTCTGAACTCTGTCTTCCACTCTGTGTGTCTTGTCTCTGTGTCCTCCGTGACTCTGTGGTTCGTTCCTCTTCTTCAGTCGAACCATGTCCCGATTCCTTCCGCTGCTGTTGCTCGTCGCCGTCGTCGGCTGCTCTCAAGCACCTGCACCGCCAACGCTCGTCGAGCGGATCGATGCCGGCGTGTTGGAGACAACCACGTTCCTGCTCCGCAACCAGTCCAAGGACGACGGCTCGTGGCGGTCGGACGTGTACACCACATTCAGGGACGGGACGGCCCTCACGCCTCTGGTGATAACTGCCCTCCAAGATGCCGACACACCGACCGCCCCCCAGCGCAGGAATGCCGAACAATTCCTGGCCAAGCGAATCTCACCCGATGGCGCCGTCGATGACGGGCCGGACGGGTTCCCGTATCCGGTCTATACCGCCGCGCTGAGCCTCAAGGCGGTCGGTCGCCTGAACCACCACGATTACGGTGACCCCGAATACCACCGCGTGCGGCGGGCGTGGCTGAAGTACCTGCTCGCCCGGCAGCTCACAGAACAGAACGACTGGAAGCTAGATGATAAGCAGTACGGCGGCTGGGGCTACTACCCGCTCGTCCCGAGGAAACCCGCTCCCGGGCAGGCCGTACCCGCGCAGCAGCTCCTCGAATCCAACCTGTCCGCCACAACGTTCGCGCTGGACGCGCTGCACGCGGCCGGCGTCACCGACCCGAAGGTACTCGGCCCGGCCCGGCGGTTCGTCGAGTCGTGCCGGAACGACGATGGCGGCTTTCACTTCATCTACGACGACCCGATCCGCAACAAGGCCGGCCAGTCCGACCCCGGCCCCGACGGCAAGCCGCGCTTCCACTCCTACGGCAGCACCACCGCCGACGGTGTGCGGGCGCTGCTGTTGTGCGGGGGGAAGCCGGACGACCCGCAGGTGATCGCCGGCCGCGACTGGCTGGTGAAGCACTTTGCCGCGGACAAACACCCCGGCACGTACGTCCCGACCCACGAGCCGAACCGCGACGCGGTCTACTTCTACTACGCCGCGTCCGTGGCGAAGACGTTCCGCCAACTCGGCGTGAAGGAGGTCAACGGCCAACCCTGGGCTGAGCCGCTCGCCGAAGCGCTGCTCGCGAGGCAGCGGCCGGACGGCTCCTGGGCGAACCCGGTCGATCTGGTCCGCGAGAACGACCCAGTCGTGGCGACCGCGTATGCGCTGACGGCGCTCGCGGAGTGTCGAAAGGTACTCAAGTAACTAAGGCTACCACTATCCCGACAAAGCGAGCGGGGGGCGTAAGCCCCCCGAGTGCGCGTCCAACTCCCAGGCGATCCACTCGGGGGACTAACGTCCCCCGCTCGCCGTGTTGACCGTCTCGGCGGCCCGCACCGCATTTCTTCACCCACCACCGCCGGCCCGTTCCTTGACAGCGCGCGACCTCCCTTTTAGCTTGACCGCATCTCCCACCCGGCCGGTTTGTTCATGCACCGCGAGTTCGACCCCGCCGACCAGCCGTTCGCGCCGCGGCCCGCCCTCGGCCTTTACCTGCTCACCGCACTTGTCGCCGCGCTGCTGGTCGCCGACCTGTGGCCGCTGCTGACCGACTGGCTGCGCACGCTCGGCCTGGACCTGCCGTCCTGGCGCTCCCGCGAGGTGTACGGCTACCGGTTCGCCCTGATCGCGGCGGTGATCGGCGGCGCGAAGGCGCTCTACGGCTCGCTCGAACGGCTGACCGAGGGGAAGGTCGGCGCGGACCTGGCCATCGCGATCGCCGCCGTCGCTGCCATACTCATCGGCGAACCACTGGTCGCCGCCGAGGTGGTGGTCATCGCGCTGGTCGGCGAGTGCCTTGAAGCCTTCACGTTCGACCGCACCCGACACGCCCTGCGCAAACTGGCCGAGCTGTTCCCGACCCGCTGCTGGGTGCTGCGCGACGGCCAGGAAGTCCGCGTCTTCACGACCGAACTCCAGGTCGGCGACCGGGTCGTGGTGAAGCCCGGCGGCAAGGTTCCGGTAGACGGTGTGGTCCTCGACGGCCGCTCGACGCTGGACGCCTCGGCCCTCACGGGTGAGAGCGTTCCCGTGGACAGGGGGCCGGGCGACGAGGTGCTGGCCGGCAGCGTCAACCAGCTCGGCGCGCTGACGGTGGAAGCGAGGAAGGTGGCGAAGCAGACCGTCGCCGGGCAGGTGATCGAACTCACCGCTGCGGCCCTGAGGGACAAGGGGACCCAGGAGCGGCTCGCCGACCGGATGGCCCGGTACTTCCTGCCGGCGGTGCTGGCGCTGGCGGCGGTGACGTTCGCGTTCCACGTCTACATGCAGTCCGGCCCGGTCGGCCCGGACGCCCGGCCTCTAGGGTTCTGGTCTGCAGCGCGCGTGGCGGCGTACCCGGCCCTGGCGGTGTTGGTGGTGGCGTGCCCATGCCCGCTGGTGCTGGCGACCCCGGCGGCGGTGGTCGCGGCGCTGGGCCGGCTCGCTGGGACCGGCGTGCTCATCAAGGGCGGCTCCGCGCTGGAGCGGCTGGCCGGCGTCACCGCGTTCGCGTTCGACAAGACCGGCACCCTCACCGAGGGAAGGCTCGAACTGGGTGACGTGCTGCCGCTGGACGTACCCGCCGACGAACTGTTGCGGGTGGCGGCGTCCGCGGAGCAGGCGAGCGAACACCCGCTGGCCCGGGTGGTCGTGGACGAGGCCCGCCGGCGTGATCTGCCGCTG
>DATLIF010000363.1:0-3405 GCA_035539575.1 Fimbriiglobus sp.
CCCGCCGACGCCAGTCGGCGGGTGACGGCCGACGACACCCGCCGACTGGCGTCGGCGGCTCGCTACGCCGAAACGAAACCGGGACTAAAGCCGCCCGACCTGCATAGCACGAAGCGCCTGCTGGCTAAGTGCCGCGACACGTTCGTTCAGACGGGCGAAGCGTTCGTCCCGGGTGTGTCCGCGGACATAGCGGGCGTAGATCTGCTGGATGATGACCGCGATCTTGTAGACCCCGAAGCAATAGAAGAAGAGCATGCCGGACACGTCGCGCCTGGTCTTGTCGGCGTAGCGGGCGATCATCTCCTGCCGCGTGAGGCTGCCGGGCAAGGCCGTGGGTCCGACCGCGTTCGCGTGCATCGAGTCCGGGTCACCCGACTCGACCCAGTAGCCCAGGGTCGTGCCGAGGTCCATCAGCGGGTCGCCGACCGTGGCCATCTCCCAGTCCAGAACGGCCACAATCCGTGTCCAGTCCTCGGGGTCGAGCACGAGGTTGTCGTACTTGTAGTCGTTGTGGACGATCGCGGCATCCGAGTTCGCCGGCATGTGGTCGCTCAGCCACTGCGCGATTCGATCCATCTCCGGCAGCGGCTCGGTCTGGGCGTTGGTGTAGCGATTGATCCAGCCCGTCACCTGGCGCGTGACGTACCCTTCCGGCTTTCCCAGGTCGGCCAGTCCGGCCGCCTTGTAGTCCAGCGCGTGCAGGAGGGCCAGGTTGTCGATCAGTGCCGTACTGAGCCGGCACGCCGTCGGTGGGTCGATGGCCAGGCCGGGGTTGTCGGCGCGGCGCAGGATGACCCCCCGCCGGCGCTCCATGACGTAGAACGGAACGCCCAGAACGCTATCGTCCTCGCAGTAGAAGTGTGGTCTGGGGGCCGGCGGGTAGACGGCGGACAACCGGGACAGGACACGGAACTCTCGCCCCATGTCATGCGCCGACTTGACCTGGTTGCCGAACGGGGGTCGGCGCAGGACGAACTCCTGATCCCCCTTGCGCAGGAGGTACGTGAGGTTGGAGTGGCCGTGAGGGAATTGCTCCACGATGAGCGGCCCCGAGGCGTCCGGCAAGCGCTGAGCCAGGTACGCTTCCAGGGATTCAACGGGCAGCTCTTCCCCCGGACGCACGGGAGCGGCAGTATCCAGATCGTGACCCATGCTGACCTCAGCGACCGGGGTGCTTGCGTAACTCGTGCCGGGCGATGCTCTCGCGGTGGACCTCGTCCGGGCCGTCCGCCAGCCGGAGCGTGCGGGCCGCGGCCCAGGCGGCGGCCAGCGCGAAGTCGCCGCAGACGCCGGCGCCGCCGTGCGCCTGGATGGCCCGGTCGATCACCCGCAGGGCCATGCTCGGCGCCACCACCTTGATCATGGCGATCTCGGCCCGGGCCTCCTTGTTGCCGACCGTGTCCATCAGGTGCGCGGCTTTCAGTGTCAGCAGCCGGGCCTGTTCAATCTCGACGCGCGAGTCGGCGATGTCGGCCCGGATCGTGCCCTGCTCGGCCAGCGGCTTGCCGAAGGCGACGCGATCGAGCACGCGCTGGCACATCGCCTCCAGGGAGCGCTCGGCCAGGCCGATCAGTCGCATGCAGTGGTGAATCCGCCCCGGCCCGAGCCGGCCCTGGGCGATCTCGAAACCCCGACCCCCGCCGAGCAGCATGTTGGACGCGGGTACTCGCACGTCCTCGAAGTGAACCTCCGCATGGCCGTGGGGGGCGTCGTCGTAACCGAACACGCTCAGCATCCGCTTGACGGTGACGCCGGGGGTGTCCATCGGCACCAGGATCATCGACTGCTGCCGGTGCTGCGGCGCCGACGGGTCGGACATGCCCATGAAGATGGCGACCTTGCAGCGTGGGTCGCCGGCGCCTGAGGTCCACCACTTGCGGCCGTTGAGGACGTACTCATCCCCCCGGCGGTCGATGCGGGCGCGGATGTTGGTGGCGTCGGAGGAGGCGACGTCCGGCTCGGTCATGGCGAAGCAACTGCGGATTTCCCCCGCCAGCAGCGGTTCGAGCCAGCGCTTCTTCTGCTCGGGCGTGCCGTAGCGGGCCAGCACTTCCATGGTCCCGGTATCTGGAGCCGAGCAGTTGAACACCTCCGGCGCCAGGGGTGATCGGCCCATCATCTCGCAGAGCGGCGCGTACTCCAGGTTGGTCAGCCCGGCCCCGTGTTCGCGGTCCGGCAGGAACAGGTTCCACAGCCCCGCCGCCTTCGCCTTCGCCTTCAGCTCTTCCATCAGACCCGGAATCTGCCAGCGATCGCCCGACTCGATCTGCTCCTGGAAGGCCTTCTCGTTGGGGTAAATGTGGTCATCCATGAAGGCGGCAAGCCGCTCTCGCAGCACCACGACTTTGGCCGAAGGTTCGGGAAACATGGACTGCGTCCTTGATCCGGATGTGGCTGCTGGTCGTGAACCGGTCGAAGGCGATCGGCCCGTCATTGCTGGTCGAGGGCGGCCCAGGACAGGCGCGGCGGGTCCGACCCCGGCACACAGGCGTACCCACTGAAGTCCGTCACCCCCTCGGCCCGGAGGAAGTCCTCATCCAGGAGCGCCTGGCCCGTCACCTCGGACGGCTCCTTCCGGGCCAGGCACACCACGCAGTCGGCCAGGATGTCCGGCTTGCGCCAGGTCGCCGGCGTGCCAAGTTGGTGGTTGATGCTGGCCTGGGACTCGATGACCGTGACCGGCCAGAGCGAGTTGACGGCCACGTTGTGCCGCCGCACCTCCTCCGCCAGCCCCAGCGTCAGGAGCGTCATCCCCAACTTGCTGACGCCGTACGCGACCCGCCCCGGCAGGATCGAGGTGTCCAGCGGCGGGCTCATGTTGACGATGTGACCGCCCCCCTGGCGGATCATGGCGGGCAGGACGGCCCGGCAGCAGAGGAACGCCGCCCGGGCGTTGACGCCCACGACGAGGTCGAACCGCTTCGGGGGCGTGTCGAGGATGCCGGCCCAGTAGAGGGCACCCGCGTTGTTGACCAGGAGGTCGATCCGCCCGAACCGCTCCAGCGCCCGGGCCGCCATGTTCTCGATCTGCTCGGCGTCCCGGACGTCCACCTTCACGGGGAGGGCCTGGGCCCCCAGGGCTTCCACCTCGGCGGCGATGGTGAAGATGGAGCCGGGCAACTTCTCCGTCGGCTCGGTGGTCTTCGCGGCGACGACGACGTTGCACCCGGCCTTCGCGACGCCCAGGGCGATGGAGCGGCCGATGCCCCGTGAGGACCCGGTGACGATGGCGACTTGCCCGTGGAGTTCTGGCACGATGACCTCCGGGTGGGGCGAACGCTTCGGCCGCCGCTGCGGCTGGTGGCCGGACTCTCCTCAACCCGCTCTCGATTGTACCCGCGCCAGCACTGCCGTCAGTGCGCCCTTTGGCGGGAGGTATTCAGGGTAACGACCTGTGGCGAGGAC
>DATLIF010000364.1:0-7703 GCA_035539575.1 Fimbriiglobus sp.
GAGGGGGACCAAGCCCCCGAGCCGACTGCCACACCCGAACCGGCGCCGTTCGCCTTGCCGTCGCTGCCGGCCGGGTCGGCGCTCCAGGTCCACGACGCCTACCTGGTGCTGGAGACGCCCGACGGGATGCTCGTCATCGACCAGCACGCCCTGCACGAGCGCATCCTATATGAACAACTCCGCCGCCGGGTGCGCGACGGCAAGCTCGAAGTCCAGCGATTGCTCATCCCGGAGCCGATCGACCTGCCGGCCGAGCAGGCGGCCGCCGTTCTGGACGCGAAGGACGAACTGGCCGAACTCGGCCTGGAGGTCACGGACTTCGGCGGCAACACGGTTCTGCTTTCCAGTTACCCGACGCTGCTGGCCCGCCGGGCGCCGCACGAGGTGCTGCGTGGGGTGATCGACTCCCTCGTGACCCGGGACCGCCCGCCGACGCGGGAGGCGCTGCTCGACCACCTGCTGGCGACGATGGCCTGCAAGGCGGCGGTGAAGGCCGGCGACCGGCTCACCCCGGAGGAAATCGCGCACCTCTTGCACCTGCGGCAACTCGCCGACGACTCGCACCACTGCCCGCACGGCCGGCCGACGTCGCTCCTCTTCAGCCGCCACGACCTCGACCGCCAGTTCCGACGGGTGTGATCTGAGGCCCGTCGTCACTTCTTGTCCTACTTCGTCGGTGTGGGGAGCGGATCGTTAGCCAGCCGGTTGAGGAGTTCGGCCGTGCGGGCCCGCTCGCGGAGTGCCTCGAAGCCGACCTGCCGGTTACTCGGGTCGTCCCCGTAAACGAAGTCGAAGTCATACAAGATGTCGTCGAACTGGCTAACAGCCTGCTGCGCCTGGTCGCGAAGGCGTTGCTTGGTCGCCGGGGTGGTCAGGCCTCGCGACGGCGGCCGGTCCGCGGTGCCGGAGTTCAACCGGCCGATGTCGCGGCCGCCGACGGCCAGGCAGGTATAGCGCAGGTCGCTCCACCGCTGCCGCGCCCGGTCGATGATGTGGTCGAGTTGCCTGTTCGCCGAGTTCGTCAGCCCCGCGCGGGAGCGGATCTGGTTCCAGGTCTCATAGTCTCGCCGCAGTTCATCCGCCCGTTCGCGGCAGTCGGGACACTTACCCTCAACGCGGCATTTGGGGCAGATGCCGCCGTATTGGCGGCTCGCGCCGATCCAGGTCGCGCCGGGCACGGTGTAAATCTCCCGGCAGCAGTCGCAGTAGGCTTGCTGAGCCTGGGACACCGCGGGGGCGGCGAGCATCGCCGCGAGCAGAATGCGGGGCCGAGTCTTGAGACTCCCTCCACCGGCGGCGGGTCGAACTGCAGCCGCATTATCGGCTCCGAGTTCGGGGAACGCAATCACCTGGACGCCGCCGGTTCCGCCGGGTTTGAGCGGCCTGCCCCGGGTGGTATGATTGCGCCGACTGCTGCCGTGCCCCGGAGTCTGTGCCGATGTCCCGTTCGGCTGTCCCCTTCCTCGCCCTCGCCGCCTGTCTGTTCACCGCCGCGCCGTCTCATGCGGTCATCAAGGCCAAGGTCCCGCTCAAGGACGTGCTCGACAAGCAGCAGATGATCTTCGTGGCCGAGGTCGAGGCAGTCCACCCGGGCAAGCCGGCAGTCGTCTTCAAGTTCGCCGAGAACCTCAAGGGTAAGGCGCCGTTCCAGTCGCTGACGGTGAACCTGACCGGGGACTCGTTCGCCAAGAAGGACAAACACACCCGGGTCATGCTCGACCGGCTCGCCCCCGGCCGCAAGCTAGTGCTGTTCGTCGATCCGGTCGCAGACGAGTACGCGGCATTCGGGTTTATCGAGGGGACGTGGTTCCAGATGCGCGGCACGAAGGACGGCGACGCGGTCCGGTGGGCGTTCCTGCACTGCGAGCCGTATCTGCGCCGCACCTTCAAGGGAACAACGGACGACCTGCGGACGACGGTAGTCGAGTGCCTGGCCGGCAAGCGTCAGCCGCCGGAGGTGGACGAGAAGGAGCCGCCGGGGTACGGCCCGCCCGTGGAGGCGAACCCCGAGCGTAAGCAAGGGGGTGGGAGCGAGAAGAAGAACCCCGTCGCTAACGCTTTGGGTTCGCCCGGACTGTTCGCCGTCATCCCCTCGTTCGTGCTGGTCGGCCCGCTGGCGCTGGTGGCGGCGATCTTCCCCGGCGTGTTCGCGAGGCTGGCGGTCGGCATGACGCGGTGGCGGGCGTTCCTGGTCGTCGCCAGCGTGAACAGCACCCTGGCCCTGGCGTACTGGGGACTGCGCGAGCTGGCCTGGCTGCCGGACTCGCGGTGGGCGTCCCCGCCGGCCGTCGCCTGCTACCTGCTGGCGATCACCGCCGTCGGGCTGGTCTGGGCCGGCCGCCGCTACCGCCGGCTCGCGGCCGATGATCCCGATGTGACATCACCCCCTGGTCGCGGCGAACTCTTCGCACTGCTCGGGCTGACCGCCGCGCTCTGGCTGACGGTCGCCGGAGTGGTGTACTTCCTGGACTGGGGCGAGGCGCTTTCCCTCGCCGGCACGCCGACCGCAGCGGGACAGCCGGCCTCCGGCATGGGCAAGGAGTTCACTGCTATTGCCGTCGGGCTAATCGTGGCGACGCTCTACGCCGGCTACCGCGCCATCACCTGTTGCGATCCCGGCCCGGTCCGGCTGAGCCTGTCGGGCGAGTCCGTCGGGCTGGGGGCGATGGTGCTGTTCGGGGCGTTCGCGCTGGTCCTGGCCTGGCCGCGAGAGAAGGGATCGGCGACCCTGCACGGAGAACTCGGCGAAACGACCGACGCCACCGTTGCCCCGAAGCTGGCGGACGTGCGCGTCTGGTTCGAGACGTCGGACCTTGCCGAGGTCATGTCGCCGGTCGTCGTCGCTGGGGATCGGGTCTACTTCGGCGCCCGCAAAGAGCACGGGTTGTACATCCGGGGGGCGGTCGTCTGCCTGGACCGCGTCACTGGCCGGGAGGTCTGGCGGTTCAACGACGGCGGCAAACTAATGCCGGTGTTCGCCGCCCCAGCCGTCAGCGGTGGGCATGTCTTCGCCGGCGAGGGACTGCACACCGACGCCGACCGGCGGCTGTTCCGACTCGACGCCGCGAGCGGTAAGCCGTCGTGGCCGAAGCCGGTCGCGACGACCAGCCACACGGAGGGTGCCCCGCGGGTGGTCGATGGCAAGGTTTACTTCGCCGCCGGCGACGACGGGGTCTACTGCGTGAACGCGGTGGACGGGGCGGCGGTCTGGCATTTCCAGGGCGACGAGCAGAAACTCCATATCGACACCTCACTGGCCGTGGCGAACGGCCGGGTCTTCGCGGGCAGCGGCTACCGGACGCTCGCGCTGTTGGGGCTGGACGCCGCGACCGGGACCGAGGTCTGGCGGACGCCGGTCGGCCTGCGGTCGTTCGGCCCGCCGCTGGTTCTTGGGGACAGAGTGGTCTACGGCCTTGGCACCGGGAACCTGGTCGAAGAGCTATCGACCGAGGCGGAGGAGGGTGTCCCGCCGGAGACGGCCCCCGCCGGCGCGGTGGTCTGTGTCGAGGCGGCGACCGGGGCCGTGGTCTGGCGCTACGACACGCCCAAGTCCGTTCATACCGCGCTCGTTGCCGATGCCCGGTCGGTGTACGCCGCCTGCAAGGACGGCTCTGTATATGCCCTCGAACGCGCGACCGGCAAGCTGCGCTGGCGGCGGTCGCTGGGGTCAGCGCTGACCGCTGGCCCGGCGGTGGCGACCTATGCCGGCGGAGCGCTGACCCTGGCCGTTTATGTCGTATCGCGGGAGGGGTTGGCCGCGTGTTTGAACCCGGCCGATGGCGGGATTTACTGGACCCGCGACCTGGGGGTGCAGACCGGGCGGGAGGTCCAGGTCTTCTCGACGCCCGTGGTGCTGTCTCTCGGCGACGGGGCGAGGCGGGAGCTGTTGTTCGGGGCAATGCTGACCGGTCGCAATACCGGTGCGAGGTACGCCGCCGTGTTCCGTATTGAGGATGTGGTGGAGTAACCAACGCAAAAGGCAAAACGCAAGACAAGAGGGCCGTCCTTCTTTTGCGTTTTGCCTTTTGCGTTGTTCGTCAGAGCAGCAGGATGATGTCCCGCCCGATGACGAACAGCATCAGCGCGAGGATCACCGCTAGCCCCAGGTACGTTAGCACCACCTGCACCCCGAGCGGCGCCGGCTTGCCGCGGACCAGTTCGTACAGCAGGAACATCATGTGACCGCCGTCGAGCACCGGGATCGGCAGGAAGTTCACCACCGCCAGGTTGATGCTGATAAGCCCCAGAAAGAGCAGCAGGTGCCAGATGTCCTCGCCGGCCAGGATGTACGACACCCGGGCCAGGGTAATCGGGCCGCTCATCATCTTGTAGGAGGTCTGGCCGAACACGATCGAGTACAGCCCGAGGTAGACCATCCGCACCGACCGCGCGGTTCGGTCGGCCCCCATACCCAGCGCCTCCAGCAACCCCTCGGCCTTCTGGAGCCGACGCTCCGGGGAGAGGTAGAGCCCGCGCTCCGGCACTGCCCAGGCTCTGTCGTCGGTCGCCGCCAGCGACACCTCGACCGTCTCGTTGCCCCGCTTCACCCGGGCGTCGAACGCGTGCGGTGCCTGGTATTGGAGGCTATAGTCGGCGTACGCCCACTGGTGCTCGCGGACCTCCATCCATTTGCCGTCATCCTTCTTGCCCTTGTGGTCCATCGCCTTGAACCGGACCTCGACGATCTGGTCGTCCGGCTGAAGCCCCGCCGCCGCAGCCGGGGACGGGGTCGCCCGGGCGGCCGCCGCGGCGATTCCGGCGGCCGCGGCCGCGGCCGGCAGTCTGGCCCGGTCGGCGGCCGCGAACGGCTCGACCGCGTCCACCACCCGCTGGACGTGGTACGCCAGCCCCAGCCCTCCGATCGCAGTCGGGGTCCCGGGGTTGGTCAGCATGTCCCCGTCCTGCGCGTAGGCCGGGTCCCAGTCCATCTCCAGCCTCACCGGCCGCTCGGTGTGTTCGCCCTCCGGTTGCCGCAGGACCGTCACGACCACCTTGCCGCGGGTCGGGGTCCGCTGCGCCCACTGGTTCAGTTCCCACGGCAGCCGCAACGGGTCGAGTGGCAGGACCCGCTCCCCCGGTCCAGTTGCGGCGTCCGCCTTGTCGGCGGTGAAGCGGGTCGTCGTCCCGTCGGTCTGCTGCACCTCGACCGCGATGATCTTGTCCCCCCGGACCACCTCCGTCTCGCCGTCCCGGACCCGGGCCGCGACGCCGGCCCGTTCGGCGGGCGAGCCGCTGCGGACCGCGGCCACCCGGTCTATCCGCATCCGCAGCCCGACATCTTGTCGGTACATCGGATCGACTGTCACCGGGTGTGGGGTGGCGGCCGGGTCGCCCTTGCGAACGATGTGGAACGTGATCGGTCGGTCGGCCAGGGCGGTCAACCGCCGGTCGTAATCGAAGTACTCGCCGGGGAGGTTGTTCCAGCTCGGATCGATCGGCGTCACCTTCGACGGGTCGGCCGGGTCGGTCATGGCGACGATGCGGTCACCCGGCTGGAACCCGGGGCCGCCGGCCGGGGCGGTCGCGGCGGCGGCGGCGGTGCCCGGACCGTAGGGCACCGCACCACCGCGGCGGAAGTTGCGCAGCACCAACTGCTGCGGCGGGGCGATCCCGAGTTGCGTGAAGAGTGCCCCCTCCTGCCGGATCGGTTCGACCGACAACTCTCGCCGATCGCCCCGGTAGTCCACCACCAGATCGACCTGCTCGCCCCGGCGGACACTCATGACCGTCGGCTTGAGGTCGTCGAACCAGGGGGTCTCCCGGCCGTTGATCCGCTCGACCTCGGCGCCGGGCCGGACCCCGGCCCGCCACGCTGCCGACCCCGGCTCCACCGCCGAGGCGATCGCCGGCGTCTCCTCCACCCCGTTCAGGTACACGATCGCGAAGCACACCCCGCCGAGCAGCACGTTCATGATGACGCCGGCCGAGATGATCAGCATCCGCTGAAGCACCGGCTTGTTCTTGAAGCTCCGCGGGTCGGCGTCGGCCTTCTCCGGGTCTTCCTCCGCCTCGACCACGTCCCCCTGGTCGTCCCCCTCGCCGACCATCGCCACATACCCGCCCAGCGGGATCATCGCCAGCTTGTAGGTCGTCTCGCCGTACTTGAACTGGCAGAACGGCAGCGCCGGGCCGAACCCGATGGAGAACGTCTTGACGTGGACGTCGCACCACTTGGCGGTGGCGAAGTGGCCCAACTCGTGGATGAAGATTATGAAGCTGAGCCCCAGCGTGGCCAGCAGCACGTCGAGCGGGTGCAGGTAGCTACACACCACAACGATGATCGCCGCCACAACGGCGAGCTGGACCCCGTTCTGCCGGAACCACCCGGCGAGCGACTGCGGGGCGTCCGGGGCCGGGTCGGTCGCGGGCGTCACGGACTTGTCCTCAGCGGTCGGGTTCGGGTCCACCTGGCCACCTCCTGTCGCGCCCACCGGTCGGCGGCTCGCATGCCGTCGAGGGCGGGGTTCGGGTCGTAGTCGTGAGCGTCGAGGACCGCCCGGCAGCACCGGGCGATGTCCGGGAAGTCGATCTCGCCGGAGAGGAACGCGGCCACCGCGGCCTCGTTGGCCGCGTTGAGGACGGCCCCGCAGGTGCCGCCGCGGCCGGCCACTTCGAAGCCCAGGTCCAGGGCCGGGAACGTTCGCCGGTCCGGAGACTCGAAGTGTAGCGCCGACAGCTCCCGCCAGTCGAGCCGCCTCGCGGGTCCGGGCACCCGATCGGGATAGGTCAGGGCGAACTGGATCGGCAGCCGCATGTCCGGCGGCGACAGTTGCGCCAGCACCGACCCGTCCACGAACTCCACGAACGAGTGGACCACCGACTCCGGGTGGATGATCACGTCGATCCGGTCCGGGGGCAGTCCGAACAGCCAGCGGGCCTCGATGACTTCCAGTGCCTTGTTCATCAGCGTAGCCGAGTCCACCGTGATCTTCGGCCCCATCCGCCATGTCGGGTGGCACAGCGCCTGCTCCGGCGTGACCCGCTCCAACTCCGCGGCGGTCCGACCGCGGAACGGCCCGCCGCTGGCGGTCAGGACCACCTTCGCCACGTCGTCCGCCGTGTGGCCGGCCAGGGCCTGGAAGATGGCGGAGTGCTCGCTGTCCACGGGGAGCAGTCGGCCGCCGCGGCGGGCGGCCAACTCCGTGACTCGCGGTCCGCCGACGACCAGCGTCTCCTTGTTCGCCAGGGCGACGGTCTTGCCGGCCTCCAGCGCCGCCCAGGTGCCAGTCAGCCCGGCCGCGCCGACGACCGCGGCGAGGACCACGTCCACGTCCGGCGCGGACGCCAGTCCGCAGACCGCATCGTCTCCGCAGGTCAACTCGGTCTCCGCCGGGAACGCGGCCCGATCCGCCGCAGCGAATGCGGTCCGGTCGGTGAGCACGGCCACCCGCGGCCGGAACCGCTGGCACTGCTCGGCGAGGAGTTCCCAGCGGGTGTGGGCGGCCAGCCCGGCGATCTCGATCCGGTCCGGGAGGGCGGCCGCGACCTCCAGGGCGCTGGTCCCGATCGACCCGGTGGACCCGAGGACGGCAACCCGGCGGCGGGCGGGCGGTCGGGTCGGCGGTTGGCCGTCGGGTCGGGTCAAGCGGCACCGGAAGCTACAGGACGCCGGGGAACGCGGCGGCGTCGGCCGTCCGGTCCGCGGCGTCGGGGGTGTGCCAGGAATTGTATGAGCCGGACGGTTGGGGTCGCAAGCCGAGCAT
>DATLIF010000365.1:0-5097 GCA_035539575.1 Fimbriiglobus sp.
GACGCTTGCCGGGCGATCCCCGGCTCGCGAACGCGGATATGACGACCGCCGTGCCCGTCGGCCCGGGTTTGCTCCAGGTCGCCGAGGGCCTGCACCAGTCCGGTGAACATGTCGTTGATTCTAGCAGGCCGAGGTGGTGGCCCGCCAACGACGACGCAAGCCCCGTGCGGCCAGCACCAGTGCCGGTGCGACCAGCAGGGCAGCAGGCTCGGGAACTGGCGTGATTCCGTGCATCGTGATGCTCCAGCCCGCCAGGCTCCCATCACCGACACTCACGGTCTCTTCGAGGAAATCCTCGATATATAGCGAATACGTGCCGTCGGGGGTCTGGCCGAGGAACGGGCTAAAGTTAAACGAGTACGACGAGCGTGGCGGCGCCGGAGCCGACAGCGAATCCGTGTTGTACTGGTCCAGCCCCGGCTTGTAATCCCCGGATCCGAAGTCGTCATCCTGGGGCAACGTGGTCAGGGCGGTGTCGTCGAAGGTCAGGTTTACGTTCGGAGCCTGCGTGCCGGGATCAAGGTCAGCGCCCGCACCATTGAACAGGAGCGTGTTTCGACCGGCGGGACCGACGAAGAGCACCGCCAGGTCGTCCGTCCACGCGTGTGTCAGCCCGGTCAGCGTGACTGTGATTCCTGTGATCGTGCCCGTATACCCGGAAACCGTGATGTTCGATGGGTAAGTGTTCGCCTGGCCGAAGAACGGGAGTGTGATCGGGTTGTTGTTCGAGAAGGTGGCTTGAGCCTGGCTGGACGCGACGGTCAGGACCACTGCGAGAAGCCCGATTACGAAACGTAACCGATAACGAAATAACATTCCAGCGGGCATCGGCTAACTCCCTCGCGTCGATCGAATAGGGAACAATACGAGTCCGCGGTGGGACAGCCCGGATCAGATAGGTGTTATAGTGACAGCCGAACTGTTTATCCAGAACGAAAGAGCCCGATAAAGAGGAACAGCCCGCCTCAACGGGCGGGCTGTTCCGAAAGCGACGACCGGGTTACGTCCCGTGCTCCCAGCTCTCGCTGTACTTTTTCTGGTCGGCGGTCATCGTGTCGATCTTGATGCCCATCGACGCCAGCTTCGCGGTGGCGACGTATTCTTCCACCTCGCGCGGCACCGGGACGACCGCGTTGGGCAGCTTGCCCTTGTTCTTGACGCAGAACTCGGTCGCCAGCGCCTGGGTGGCGAAGCTCATATCCATGACGCTCGGCGGGTGTCCTTCGGCCGCGGCCAGGTTCACCAGCCGCCCCGAGCCGATGACGTAGAGCCGCTTGCCGGACTTCAATTTGTACTCGTCCACTTCGTGGCGGACGTTTTCGGTCTTCTGGGCGGTCTCGGCATCCAGAGCCTTCAGGTCGATCTCGATGTCAAAGTGACCACTGTTGCACACCATCGCCCCGTCCTTCATCTGGGCGTAGTGCTCCTTGCCGATGATGTGCTTGTTCCCGGTCACGGTGATGAACAGGTCGCCGACCTTGACCGCCTCGGCCATCGCCATGACCGAGAACCCGTCCATGGCCGCCTCCAGGGCGCGGATCGGGTTGACCTCGGTGACGATCACGTTCGCCCCCAGCCCGCGGGCCCGCAGAGCCACGCCCTTGCCGCACCAGCCGTACCCGCTGATGACGATCTTCTTCCCGGCAATTAGCATGTTGGTGGCGCGGATGACGCCGTCGATGGTGCTCTGGCCGGTGCCGTAGCGGTTGTCGAAGAAGTGCTTCGTCTCGGCGTCGTTGACCGAGACCACCGGGAACTTCAGCACCCCGTCCTTCTCCATCGCCCGCAGCCGGATGACGCCGGTCGTCGTCTCCTCCATGCTGCCGATCACGTTCTTGATCGCCTTCTCCCGGTCGGCCACCGAGAGCTTCGTCGCCCACTCCCGGACCCGCGTGTGGACGTCGTCCAGACGGTTCAGGGCGACGAAGATCATCGCGGAGACGAGGTCCGCCCCGTCGTCCATGGTGACGTTCGGGCCGTGCTCCAGGGCCGCGGCGACGTGCTTGTAGTAGGTGTCCGTGTCCTCGCCGTGGATGGCGTACACGCTGATGCCGAAGTCCTTCACCAGGCTGGCGGCCACGTCGTCCTGCGTCGAGAGCGGGTTGGACGCGATCAGCACCAGGTCGGCGCCGCCGTCCTTCAGGGTCCGCGCCAGGTTGGCCGTCTCGGCGGTTACGTGCAGGCACGCGGACATCTTCATCCCGGCCAGCGGCTTCTCCTTGGCGAACCGGGCCCGGACCTGTTGCAGGACCGGCATGTCCTGGTCGGCCCACAGGATGCGCTTCTTGCCCTTCTCGGCCAACTCCGGCTTGGCGATGTCGTGGCGGGTCGCCGTCGCGGTCGTCATGGACTCTTCCTCTGTGGCTTTCCGAGCCGGCCGGCAACCGCACGGCGGTCGGGAAAATGGGACGCCGACGTTTTATCGACTCCCTACCCTCTTGCAAACCGCAACACGGGCGAATCCCCAACCGCCTCCCGGGCGAACCGGGACGGGTCGGGGGACATATGATGAACAATCGCATGGCAACACCGGTCATCGAAGTCGAGAGCGTCCACAAGAGCTACGGCCCGGCCGTCGCCCTCGCCGGAGTGTCGCTGGCGGTCGAACCGGGCGAGTTGTTTGGGCTGCTCGGCCCGAACGGTGCGGGCAAGACTACCCTCATGTCGATCCTGGCCGGACTGACCGACCCGGACCAGGGCACCGTCCGACTCTTCGGCAAGCCGTTCACGACTGCCGACCGCGACCTGCGCCGGCTGGTCGGACTCGCGACACAGGACCTGGCCGTCTACCCCGAACTGACCGCGCGCGAGAACCTGAACTTCTTCGGCAAGCTCTACGGCCTGGCCGGGGCCGACCTGCGGGACCGCGTCGCGGAGATGCTGGAAGCGGTCGGACTGACCGACCGGGCCGACGACCGGGCCGGCACCTTCTCCGGCGGCATGAAGCGGCGATTGAACCTCGCGGTCGCGGTCGTCCACCGGCCGCAGGTGCTACTGCTGGACGAGCCGACGACCGGGGTGGACCCTCAATCGCGCAATCACATCTTTGAGCGTGTCAAAGCACTCAACGCCGCCGGGCTAACGGTGGTCTACACCAGCCACTACATGGAAGAAGTCCAGACGCTCTGCACCCGGATCGCGATCCTGGACGGCGGGCAGGTGAGGGCATGTGACACCCTGCCGAATCTGCTGCGGATGTTCGACGCGGTCGCACGGATCGAGTTGCCCGCGGTCCCGCCGGGCCTTGTCGATCGCGTCGCCTCGCTCCCGGCGGTCAAGCGAGCGCGGGCCGTTGGTGACAGGCTGGAGGTCGTCGCCGAAGACCTCGCACCGGTGCTACCGAAACTGCTGGCCGTCTGCGCCGAGTTCGGCGCCGAGCCGACCGCCCTGAACCTCGACCAGCCGACCCTGGAGCGGGTCTTCCTCCACCTCACCGGCCGCGGACTGCGGGACTAAAATGGCGAACCCCTCGCGTTAGCGAGGGGGTGGAGCGCGCAGCCCCTCGGCGCTCCACCCCCTCGCTAACGCGAGGGGTTCGCCGGGAAGCCACCATGCCGTTCCTCACCATTGCCCGCAAGGACCTGCGCCTGCTGCTCCGCGACCCGCGGTCGGCGGTGATCCTGGTGCTCATGCCGCTGGTGCTGATCCTGGTACTCGGGCTGTCGATCGGGGAGGCGTTCGGCCGCAAACCGGACAACCAGATTCGCGTCTCGGTCGTGGTCGAGGACAACGGCCTGCCGCCCGGGGCCGGCGACTTCCCCGGCCGGCCGTGGTCGGACGTGGTGATCGACGACCTGACCGACACCGGCAACGTCCGGGTCGAGCGGATCGCCACCCGCGCCGAGGCCGAGGCATTGACCCGACGCGGCGACCGGGCGGCGGTGGTCGTCTTCGGGCCACACTTCAGCGACCGCGCCCAGCGGTGCTCGTTCGTCGGCGAGGAGTTCAAGCCGAACCCGATCAACCCGCTTAACGAGTACGGGGTCAACCTCGACGAACTGGACGTGACCGTGATCCCCGGCCGCAACCAGCCGGTCGGCAACGCGGTCCTGCAACAGGTCGCACAGGTCAGTCTGCTGCGGGTCATCATCCCGTGGATGATCGGGCAGGCGTTCGAGCTGATCGGCAGCGACCCGTTCATGGCCAAGATGGGCAAGTACGTGGCCGGCTTCAGCCTGCTGCCGGAGGCCATGCGCAAGAGCCTCGGCGGCGCGATCAAGCTGGGGATCAAGAACTTCTTCAAGGACTACGACTTCGAGGCCAAGACCTGGTCCCAGCTCACCCGCCAGCAGACGCCCGAGCAACGCGCCGCGAACCGAGAGAAGTACGCGGCCACGGGGTTCGGACTCAACCGTGGGACGGTCCGCTATCAAGTGCTGGTCCCGTCGTACACCGTGACGTTCGCGTTCTTCCTGGTGCTGACCGTCGGCTGGCTGTTTGTCGCGGAGCGGCGACACGGGACGCTCGTCCGGTTGCGGGCCGCGCCGCTGTCCCGGTGGCAGATCCTGCTGGGCAAGCTTTTGCCGTGCCTGGCCGTGTCGCTGTTCCAGGGATTCTTCCTGCTGCTGTGCGGCAAGCTCGTCTTCGGCATGGACTGGGGTCCGCAGCCGTGGCTGCTGGTGCCGGTCGTGGTCAGCACGTCGCTGGCCGCGGTTGGGCTGTCGATGCTGGTCGCCGGCCTGGCGAAGACCGAGACGCAGGTGGCGGTCTACGGCACGCTGCTGGTGCTGGTGCTGGCCGGGGTCAGCGGTTCGATGCTGCCGCGGGAGATGATGCCCGAGGAGATGCGCCGGCTCAGCCTCATCACCCCGCACGCCTGGGCACTCGACGCCTACGCCCAACTCCTCGCCCGCGACAACCCGACCGTGGACGCCGGGCCGGTGCTGGTGGCGTGCGCGGTGCTGGCCGGCTTCGGGGCGGCGTTCACGCTGCTAGCGTGGCGGCTCCTGCGGCTCGACTAGATCAGGCTGGCTGAATTCGGCTGCCACCAAGGCACCCGGTTCTCCAGCCTCACACATTCAGCGGGCGACCGGTGTAGGTCCACTTGTACGGCCTGGCCCGCGTCCGGTTGTAGTACGCGATGTACGCCAGGATCTT
>DATLIF010000366.1:0-4693 GCA_035539575.1 Fimbriiglobus sp.
CGTAGAACACCCGGTCGTTCTGAACGGTGGTGGCCAGCGGCGCGAACGTGCCCTGGCCGGCGACGGCCGGCGTCGCCTGGAGGACGATCGGCGGCGAGACGGGGGCCGGCGGGGTCGGGACTGGGGCCGACGTCTGGGCGCCGCCGCTGAGGGCCAGGCAGCCGACGCACAGACCGGCGAACAGGGACGGCTTGACGAACGCGGTCATGGAACGCTCCTCACTTCACCGTGCGGGGTAGGGACTGGGACTTCGTTTCCGTGTGGTCGTGAACTTCGACTCGCAGGACGGGGATCGGGTGCAGTTCGCGGTCCAGGGCCCGGACCCGCTCGGCGGCGCGCTGCAGGGCGGCGTCGATCGGGTCGGCCTTCTGACCGGCCCGCGGGGCGGTGAGCTTCAACTCGGCCTGGGCGGCCTCGTCCCGCACCTCCAGGATGCGGACGGCGATCGCCTCGGGCTTCTGCCGGTTCCGCCACTTCGTCACCGCGTCCTCCCAGAGCCAGTTGTCGTCGGCGTCGAACGGCCACTTCGCGGACTGGTTCGCCGGGCCGGTGGCCGGCTTCGATGCCATCATCAAGGTGGTGCCCTCGTCCACCAGCACGCGCCTCTTCCCTTCGGGCACTTCAGCTTCCCGGGTCTGAACGACCGGGTCCCGGTTGAGTGTCACCACGGCGACGCCGGCACCGATCACCACCGACGCGGCCACGGCTGCCACGGCATTGGCGGCGAACCGCTTCAACTTGCCGCGGTGGTACGGCCGGACCCCGATGTTCCCGAGTATGTTGCGGGGCACGGCGACCGCCTTCGCCCGCAGTTGCTCCCACAGCCCCTGGCCGGGGATGGCCGGCAGCGGCGCGGTCAACGGCTGCTGGACGTGCGCCAGGCAGCGCTCGAACAAGAGCGCCACCTCGGCCGCCGACTGGAACCGCTCGGCCGGGTCCTTGGCCATCAGCCGTGCGACGATCACCTCCAGCCAGCCGGGCAGGTCGGGGTTGTCCTGGCGGACCGGCCGCGGCGACTCGTCGGTGACGCGGCGCAGCACCGCCAGCGGCGTGTCGGCGCGGAACGGCGGGTGGCCGGTACACATCGCGTGGAGCGTGCTGCCGAGGCTGAACAGGTCGGCGCGGTGGTCCACCGCATCGCCGCGGGCCTGTTCTGGGGCCATGTAGTGCGGGGTGCCGGTGATGACGCCCGACTGCGTCAGCGTCGCGTCGGCCACGGCGCGGGCCAGCCCGAAGTCGGTGATCTTCACCCGCTCGACGCCGTTCTCCAGCAGGATGTTCGCCGGCTTGATGTCCCGGTGGACCAGCCCCTGGGCGTGCGCCGCCGCCAGCCCGGCCGCGGTCTGGTGGCCGATGCGCAGCATCTCCTTCAACTCCAGCGGCCCTTGCCGGTCCAGCCGGTCCTGGAGGGACCGACCCATGACGTACTCCATCACCAGGTACGGCAGCCCGCTGGCCTCCTCGATGGCGAACACCGCGATGACGTGTTCGTGGACCACCGCGGCCGCGGCCTGTGCCTCGCGGACGAAGCGCTTCTTGGCCGCGGCGCTGCCGGCCAGCACCGTGGCGATCACCTTGACCGCGACGTACCGGTTCAGCCCGGGGTCGAGCGCCTTGAGCACCACGCCGTTGCCGCCGCGGCCGAGGACGCCCTTGACCTCGTAGGAGCCGATCCGGCCCAGCGACGACGGGTCCTCCGACGGGGCGAGGAAGTCCAGCGAGTCGTCCACCGGGCGGCCGTCGCCGAAGTACCCGTCCGGACCGAGCGTGCCGCTGAGGTTGTCGCGCACCGCCGACCACCACGACTCGCCGCCGACCATCCCGTCCAGGCTCCGCCGGCAGGTGGCACAATGTTGCAGGTGCGACTCTAGCTCGCCGACCGCCACCGGCGGAAGCCGGTCGGCCAGGAGCAGCCGCAGCGCGTCGGGGTTACAGGGGTCGAGTCGGGCTACCATGATTAAATCCCAAATTCCAAGCACCAAATCCCAAACCAAACCACCCCGCGTCCCAGGCTGTCCGAAACCCCACGACTTCATGTCTTGTTTGGGATTTGGTGCTTGGAATTTGGGATTTACTCCGCGTCGCCGATCCGCGCCGCCGTCTCGTCCCCGAGTTGCTGAATGCGTTGCCGCAGTCGGGCGAGCACGCGGCTGCGGGCGACGTACACGGCCCCGGCGCTCATCCCCAGGTCGGCGGCGACCTCGGCCACCGGGCGGTTCTCCACCCCGGTCCGCCAGAACGCCTGCCAGGTCTTCGGGGCGAACTCGTCCTGCACCTGGTCGGCCGCCCAGCGGAAGAGGCGCTTGCGGTACTCGGCGTCGAAGACGGCCGAGGCGTGCGGGTCGTCGGCGGGGACGGCGTCGAGCATGGCCAGCATGTCCGTGTCGCCCGACCCGCGGGTGTGGCGGTCGCGGCGGGTCAGGAAGTTAATCATCAGGTTCCGGGCGATGGTAAACAGCCAGCCGCGGAAGCTGCCCCGGGCGGGGTCCGGCTCCCAGCGGTCGATGGCACGGGCGACGGCCCGGAAGACGTCCTGGCACAGGTCCCGGGCGTCCGCGTCCTGGAGCCCCTTGTGCCGGGCCAGCCGGTAGACCAGCGGCTCGTACAGGGCCAGGAACTCCCGCCACGCCGCGGCGTCGGAGGGGTCGCGGAGCTTGGCGATCAGGGTGTGCCGGGTGGCCGGGGCGTCGTCCATCTCACCTCCCTCTGACGGATAGACACACCCCGGCGGGGGCGACCTTTCAGGGGTTTCCCCATCTTCGGGTGCGGGTGGTGCGGGAGACAAGGGGTTTGGCGAACCCGGCGAGCGGGGGACTGACGTCCCCCGCTCGCCGGGTTGGCCACGGTCCGGTCACGGAGTGACCGGACCACAACCATCGGGTATACTGTTCGGTGCGACCGCCCCCCGGGAGCCTGCCCCATGACTCGCCGCCCCGCGTTCACGCTCATTGAGCTGTTGGTGGTGATCGCGATCATCGCCATCCTGATCGGCTTGCTGCTGCCGGCGGTCCAGAAGGTCCGCGAGGCCGCCGCCCGGACCCAGTGCCAGAACAACCTCAAGCAGATCGGCCTGGCCTGCCACGCCCACCACGACGCGCGGGGCGCGCTGCCGCCGGCCTACGTGTTCGTCCCGCCGCCGCCCGGCACCGGCCAGCCCGACAAGGGCGCGGGGCAGGCCTGGGACCGCCTGCCGCCGGACTTCTACCTCGACCCGACCGACCCTGGCTGGGGCTGGGCCGTCTTCCTGCTGCCGTACCTGGAGCAGGGGAACATCTACAACCGGATCGACTTCGACAAGGCCGTGACCAGCCCCAGCCTGTTCGGCCTGACCGATCAGCCGCTGGCCGCCTACACTTGCCCGGCCGACCGGGAGACCGGGCCGTTCCCGGTCATCAGCATGGTCCGGGACATGGTGACGATGGCCTCGACCAACAGCTACGTCGCCTGCTACGGGGCGGAAGGGCTCTTGACCGCTCTCCCGGACAAGGGCAACGGCGTCTTCACCCGCAACAGCCGCACCAAGCTGCCGGAGATCACCGACGGGACCAGCCAGACGATCGCGGTCGGGGAGCGGCCGGCGCTGTTCACCAAGGCACCGTGGTCCGGGGCGGTCTCGAACGGGGCGATCTGGACCACGCCGGGCGCGCCGGTCCACGTCGCGTCGTACCAGCCGTCCCAGGCGATGCCGATGGCCCGCGTTGGCCGCAAGCCGCTCAACGACCCGTGGTCGGAGCCGTATGACTTCTTCTCCCCGCACCCGGCGGTCGGCCAGTTCGTCTTCTGCGACGGGTCGGTCCACCCGATCCGGTTCGGGACCGACATCCTGGTGTTGCAGGCGCTGGCCAGCCGGGACCGGGGCGAGGTGGTCGGGGAATACTAGCGGCCAGCGAGCCGGGGGTAGGCATGCGGTCGGCGATCACGATCCTTTCGTTCGTCCCACTCCTCGCCGCCCTGACCGGGTGCGACGACCGGCCGCGGGCGCCGGCGCTGACGAACGAGGCGGTGTATAGCGACTCCACCTCAGGGCTGACCTTCGTCGCCCCGGAGGGGTGGGTGCTGTACGCCAAGGTCAACCTGCCGGAAGACCGCAAGCTCGACTACCCCCAGCGGCTGGTTGCCTATCGGGTCGGGGGCGGCGACCGCGCGGGGGGCTTCGAACTGTACGCCCTCGATCTGCCCGCCGGGCAGGGGTTGCTCGACTACCTGGCCGAGCCCAAGAAGGCGATCGGCGCGGAGAAGTGGACGACGCCCAAGGGCCAGCCGACCGAGGAGACGATCAACGGGGTGAAGGCTGCGCGGTACGTTCAGACCGGGTCCGGCAAGGCCGACCGCCGCCGGGAGTTGATCGAGTTCCGCCGACCGGACCGGACGTACGTGTTCGCGCTGACCTACAAGACGACCGACACCCAGACCCGCGAGCAGGCCCAGCGGGCGGTCCAGTCGGCGACGTGGAAGTAGTTCTTTCAGAGCCCGAAGCGTAAGCGAGGGTCTTCTCTGACAGAACAGAAGACCCTCGCTTACGCTTCGGGCTCCGACGGAGTGATCAAGTAACGACTTGCCCGTTTTTCCCTTCCAATCGGCGCCCCGGGCGTTACCCTCAATTCTTGCCCCGTGGCGAAATTCTCTCCTGCCCCGGTCGTCTTCTTTAGTGCGTCCGCCGTTCGCGCCCCCGGAGCCCGATCCCCCATGACCC
>DATLIF010000367.1:0-4539 GCA_035539575.1 Fimbriiglobus sp.
TTCGAGCGCCGACCCACCGGGGCGCTCGCGGTGGGTCGGCGCTCGAAGACTCGCTTGACCCACCCTACGAGGCTACGGGAAAGGCTGGAGGATCGCGGCATTATAGATCGGGTCAAGCGGACGCGGCTGATCCAGACCGACCGGTACGTCGTCGCGGTCAAGGTCGAGTTGGTGATCCCGCCGGACGACCCGTCCGAGCCGAGCTATGAGGCCGAGACGGTCCGGTTTCTCCGCGAGGTTCGTGAACACGCAGAGAACGGCGACGAGGAATGGCTGCGCCGACACGGCAAGCTCTACATCGCGGCCGACGTGGCGTGAGCCTGTTGCCCCGCCGGTTTCCTCGTTGACAACACCTCCGCCGGGTGGTCCACTTCTCATTCCCGCCCGCCAAGGTCTTCTCATGATCCGTGTACTGCTTGCCGTCTCTGCGCTCGGCTGCGCCTCGCGGCTAACCGCGGCGGACGCCCCGCCGCACGTCGTCATCTTCCTCGCAGATGATCTCGGCTGGGCGGATTGCTCCATCCACGGCGCGACGGACACCCGCACGCCGAACATGGCCCGGCTCGCCGCCGACGGGATGACGTTCACACACGCCTTCGTCGCCTCGCCGTCGTGCGCGCCGAGTCGGGCGGCGCTGCTCACCGGGCTGACGCCGATGCGCAACGGGGCGATGCTCAATCACGCCCGGCCCCGCGCGGACGTCAAGAAGTGGCCGGCGTACTTCAAAGAACTCGGCTACGAGGTCGCGGCCATCGGCAAGGTGGCCCACTACGCGCAGGTCACCGACTACGGCTTCGACCATGTCAGCCACTTCACCTACCACGCGGACGAGTGCGTCAATGAGGCGGTCAAGTGGCTCGGTGCGCGGAAGTCTGACAAGCCGCTGTGTCTCATCGTCGGCACCAACTGGCCGCACGTCCCGTGGCCGAAGGTTGCGGTGGGCCAGTCTGTGACGCTGCCGCCGACGCTGGTGGACACGCCGGAGACGCGCACGGCCCGCGCGAAGTACGCCACTGCGGTGGGCAACGCCGACCGCGACCTGGGGCTGGTCTGCGACGCGGCGAAGAAGCACCTCGGCGACAACCCGCTGTTCCTGTTCACCAGCGACCACGGGTCGCAGTTCCCGTTCGGCAAGTGGAACTGCACCGACGCCGGCATCCGCACGCCGCTGGTCGTAGCGTGGCCCGGCAAGGTCAAGCCGGGGACGACGTCCGATGCGCTGGTGAGTTGGCTCGACATTCTGCCGACGTGCCTGGAGGCCGTCGGCGGTAAAGCCCCGAAGGAGATCAGCGGACGGTCGTTCCTGCCGGTCTTGCGCGGCGAGAAGGCGGCGCACCGCGACAAGGTATTCGCCACCCACAGCGGCGACGGCGGCATGAACAAGTACCCGATCCGCGCGGTGCGGACGCGGGACTGGAAGTACATCCGCAACCTGGACCCGGACGCGGAACACCACACGCACGTCGATAAGGCCGCCGCCGGGGACGGCCGCGAGTACTGGGACTCGTGGGCGGCGAAGGCGAAGACCGACCCGGCCGCGGCCGCGATCGTCCGCCGCTACCACACCCGGCCGGCCGAGGAACTGTACGACCTCCGCGCCGACCCGTGGGAGTTGAAGAACCTTGCCGCCGACTCCGCCCACGCCGGGACTATAAAGACGCTGCGGGCCGACCTCGACACCTGGATGCAAGACCAGGGCGACGAGGGGCTGACCACCGAGCGCCGCCTCCCCGACCCCCGGCCCAAGAAGAAGAAGGAGATGCCGTGACCCGCACCCTGGGACTCGCCGCCGCGATCCTCGCGGCGTCCGCCGTGTCGGCCGCGCCGCCTCGCGGGTACTCGATCCCGCTGATCGACCTGAGCGCCGACACCGCCCGACAGGTCGTGGTGGACCGCGAGGCGAAGCAGTACCTCGGACACCCGACCACGGTGCTGCTCGAAGACGGCAAGACGATGCTGTGCGTCTACCCGAAGGGGCACGGCAAGGGAGCCATCGTCTCCAAACGAAGCACCGACGGCGGCAAGACGTGGTCCGAGCGGCTGCCGACGCCGGAGTCCTGGGCGACCAGCAAGGAAGTGCCGACGATCCACCGCGTCGAGGACGCGGCCGGCAAGAAGCGGCTCATCATGTGGTCCGGCCTGTACCCGGCACGGCTCGCCGTCAGCGAGGACGACGGCGCGACCTGGAGCGAACTCAAGCCCGCCGGCGACTGGGGCGGCATCGTGGTCATGGGCTTCGTCGAGAAGCTCAAGACGCCGGGCCACTACCTCGCCATGTTCCACGATGATGGCCGGTACTTCACGGCGAAGAACGTGCAGAAGAAGCCGGTCACGTTCACCCTGTACAAGACGTTCTCCGCAGATGGCGGGCTGACGTGGTCGAAGCCGGAGGCGGTGCAAAGCTCGTCCGACGTCCACCTGTGCGAGCCGGGCTGCATCCGCTCGCCGGACGGCAAGCAGCTCGTCGTGCTGCTCCGAGAGAACGCGCGGAGGAAGAACTCGCACGTCATCTTCTCGAATGACGAGGGGAAGACGTGGACCGAGCCGAAGGAGTTGCCCGGCTCTCTGACCGGCGACCGGCACACGGCGAAGTACGCCCCCGACGGCCGGCTGTTCGTGTCGTTCCGCGACACCACCCTGGAGAGCCCGACGCAGGGCGATTGGGTCGCGTGGGTCGGCACATACGACGACATCGTGAACGGCCGCGAGGGGCAGTACCGCGTCCGGCTGATGGACAACCACCACAAGTGGGACTGCGCCTACCCCGGCGTCGAGATGCTGCCGGACGGGACGGTCGTCACCACCACCTACGGCTACTGGGTCAAGGGCGAGTCGCCGTACGTCGTCAGCGTTCGGCTGAGGCTCGACGAACTGGACCGGATGGCGAAGGAAAAGAATTAGCCGGAGGCCGTCTTTGGGAGGGCGAGGCTCCTGCCGAGCCGGGCGCTCCTACGGCTCGGCAGGAGCCTCGCCCTCTCAAAGGCCTGCGCAGACCGACTGAGTGACCGAACCAAACCCTATCCTATCGGGAGTTCGCGATGACCCGAGTTCTCTCCTTATCAGTTGTCTTGCTCCTGGTCGCGACCGCTGCCGCACAGGAGCCGAAGCAGGCCCCGAAGGGCAAGCAGGCCCCGAAGGCCAAGCAGCCCGCCAAGAAGGCCGCCGGCATTCCGCCGACGCAGGCCAACGTTCCCTACGGCAAGCACGAGCGGCAAGTACTCGACTTCTACCAGGCGAAGTCCGACTCCCCGACGCCGGTCGTGTTCGCCATCCACGGCGGCGGCTGGCGGGCCGGCGACAAGGGCGGCTACGCCAGTTCGGCGAAGCGCTACAACGATGCCGGCATTTCGGTCATCGCGATCAACTACCGCCTGACCACCGAGGCGACCGAGAAGGGCATCGAGCCGCCGGTCCAGTGGCCGATCGCGGACGCCGCACGGGCGCTGCAGTTCGTCCGATCCAAGGCGAAGGAGTGGAACCTCGACAAGACCCGCATCGGGGCGACTGGCGGCTCGGCCGGCGGGTGCTCGTCGCTGTGGCTGCTGTACCACGACGACCTGGCCGACCCGAAGAGTTCGGACCCGGTGGCGCGGGAGTCCACACGGCTGACCTGCGCCGCGGTGACCGGGCCGCAGACGACCCTGGACCCGAAGGTGGTCCGCGAGTGGATGCCGAACGCCACCTACGGCGGGCACGCCTTCGGCGTCACCGCGACCAAGGAGGAGAAGGGCGGGGTGTTCCAGAAGTTCTACAACCAGCGCGAGAAGCTGCTGCCGTGGATCAAGGAGTACTCGCCGATCACCCACGTCACGAAGGACGACCCGCCGGTGTTCATGGAGTTCCCGTCGCAGAAGGTGCCGCCGGTCAAGGGCGAGAAGCAGGCCGACCCGACCCACTCGGCGCTGCTGGGGATGATCCTGATGGAGAAGCTCGAGAAGGAGGGCGTCGAGGGCGTCATCGTGTACCCCGACCACCCGCACGAGAAGTACAAGGCATCCGCGGACTACCTGATTGACATGCTCAAGGCGAAGTAAAGGTCACTCCTATGCACTTTGTAGTAGAGCTTCCAGGCTGAATCGGTGGGCTGACCTTGGGAGGGCGAGGCTCCTGCCGAGCCGGGCGCTCCCAAGGCTCGGCAGGAGCCTCGCCCTCCCAACCCACCATCTAAGCCTGGATGCAGTAGTAGGGTGGGTTGGGAGGGCGAGGCTCCTGCCGAGCCGTGGGAGCGCCCGGCTCGGCAGGAGCCTCGCCCTCCCAATGTCAGCCCACCAATTCAGCCTGGAAGCTCTACTACAAATCCCCGTGTCAGTTCCGGTTCAGGGTCTCGTCCAGGTTCAGCACCAGGCTGGCGACCATCGTCCAGGCCGCCGTCTCGTCGTCCGGGGCCGTGCCCCGCGTCTTCGACTCGCCGACGCGGACCACCTTCTTCGCGGCGTCCGGGTCGGCCTGGTAGAGTTCGCGCTGCCTCGCCAGCGCCGCCGTGACGAGCCGGAGTTCGTCAGCGTCCGGCCGGCGGGACAGCACGGTGCGGTACAGGAA
>DATLIF010000368.1:0-7095 GCA_035539575.1 Fimbriiglobus sp.
GTTCGTCCACCGCTCGTTCGAGACGTACACGTGGGTGAAGGTGATCTTCGCGGCCCTCGGCTCGATGGCCGTCCAGGGGTCGATGTTCAAGTGGGTGGCGTACCACCGACGGCACCACCAGCACAGCGACACCCCGGACGACCCGCACTCGCCGCACCACCACGGGCGGGGCGTCCTCGGCCTGCTCGCCGGGTTCTGGCACGCCCACATCGGCTGGTTCTTCCGGCCCGACCCGACGGACCTCGACCGCTATCTCAAGGACCTCAGCGCCAGCCCCACCCTGCGGGTGACGAGCCTCCTGTTCCCCCTGTGGGTGGCCCTCGGTCTCGTGATCCCGGGGGTCGTCGGCGGGCTGCTGACGTGGAGTTGGGCGGGCGTCTGGACCGGGCTGATCTGGGGCGGGTTGGTCCGGCTCTTCCTGGTCCACCACGTCACCTGGAGCGTCAACTCGGCGTGCCACCTGTGGGGCCTGCGGCCGTACCGCAGCGACGACGAGAGCCGCAACAACGTCGTGTTCGGCATCCTGGCGATGGGCGAGGGGTGGCACAACACCCACCACGCCTTCCCGACGTCGGCCCGACACGGGCTGCGGTGGTGGGAGATCGACGTGAGTTACTGGGTCATCCGCACCCTGACCCTGGTCGGCCTCGCCTGGGGCCTGAAGCTCCCGACGCGGGAGGCTCAACGGCGGGAGCGGAGGACCGCCTGACCGTCACGCCTCGTCGCTGGCGGGGGCGGCGAAGCCGCCGTCGCGCAGCGCCCGGGTCGCCATCGCGGAGGCCCGCTCGCGGGCGTAGCTGACGCCCGTCGTCGCCTCCAGCTTGTCCCAGTAGCGCATCGCCCGGTCGAACATCGACGGGTCGGTCTTGCCCAGCCGCTCGCACAGCCGGGCCATCTCCTCCAGCACCCACGGGTCCGGGGCGCCGCGGGACTCCGCCAGCTTCTCGATCTGCCGCAGCGGCCGGTAGCACAGGTCGCGCAAGCCCGCGGCGTCGTGCAGGCGGTACAGTTCGCGGAGCAACTCCGGGCCGTCCGGCCGCGCCCGCACCGCCCGGTCGAGGATCTCGAAGGCGTCGGCGAACCGGCCGGCCGTCCGCAGGCCGCGGGCGTGCGTCGTCTCCGGGGTGTCGAACCAGAACCGGCTGAGCTTCGCCTTCTGCGCCCCGAGCCAGCCGCCGAGCCCCTCCCGCGCCACCGGGGCCGGCTCCTGCCCCTTCAGCCAGCGGTCCAGCTTCAGCGCCGCGGCGCGGAACTCGGCCAGGTCCGTCGTGCCCGCCGAGTCGGAGTCGTCGAAGTCCCCCGGCGTGAACTCGGCCGAGGACGGGCGCAGGGCAGCGTCGCCGCTGGCGGTCGCCAGTTCGATCCGCACCACCAGCGGCCCGACCAGTAGCTCATCCCCGTCCGCCAGCGCGGCATACCCGCTCACCAGTTCGCGGTTGCGGGCGACGATCGGGTTCCGCGCCAGGTTGTGGACGTACCAAACGCCGGCGTGGGCCGCCAACAGCGCGGTCAACCGCGACAGCCGCTTGTCGGGCAGCCGGACGTGGCAGACCGACAGCCGGCCGATCAGCAGGTCGTGGTCGATGACCCGGCACTCCTCCATGCCGTCCGGGTTGAGGATGTACGCGTAGCAGGGCGGCGCGGGCTCGGCCGGCGGCTGCGGGCCAGCGGGTCCGCCGCCCGCCGGGACGAACCGGAACCGCTCCTCCCCCACGTCCAGCAGGTCGGCGGGCCGCACGGCCACCTGCCGGGGGGTGCGCAGCGGCTCGCGGTTGAACCGGACGGTCGGGTCGTCGGACAGCCCGTGGACGACCCACCCGGTCGGGTAGCGCACGGCCAGTACGGCCAGGAACGGGCTGTCCTCGCCGGTGCGGACGGCGGCGTGATCGGCGGAGCCGATCAGCGTGCGGTCGGGGTCGAGGGGGTACGACTCCCCCGTCCGTAGGTTCTGAAGCTTGTAATCCATCCCAGGTTCCGGCGGGTCGAACGGGCGCCCGACGGCACACCTTGGGCGCGGTGTGACGCGGTCGGGATAGTATATTCGCACCCGCCGGCCGGTCGCAACGATCGCGACTTTACCTGGGAGCGCGGCCGTCCCGGCCACACGCCCAGGGGTTGTGTCACTTGGCCAGCAGCACGACCGCCGTGATGAACAGCACGGCCAGCAGCAGGAGCACGAGCGGCCGGCGGAGCAGCACGAGCAGCCGTACGCGGACCGGCGGCTCCGCACCTCGCGTGGGCCGGTGGTGGCGCGGCAGGAAGACCCGCTCCAGCAGTCCCAGCACTGGCTCGGCGGCCCGGCCGAGTCCGCCCCCGCCTTCTGGTTCGCGCAGCGCGCGCGTCGGCCCGGGCGTTCGGACCGACACGACGGGCCGCGGCCGAGCCGGGGCGGGCTTGCCGGCCTTCATCGGCACCAGGCTGCGGAACTCGTGGATCAACTCGGTCGCGTCGCCCCGGTCGTCGGCGTCCTTGGCCATCATCTGCGCCAGCAGCCGGCTGAGCCCCGGCGGCACGTCCGGGTTGAACTCGCGCACGTCCGGCACCTCGTCGTTCAGGTGCGACTCGCGGTAGGCGTTGACGTCCCGCCGCTCCTTCTGGAACGCGGTCCGGCCGGTCAGGCTGAAGAACAGCGCCCCGCCCAGGGCGTACAGGTCCGATGCCGCCACCGCGTGGCCGGACCACTGCTCCGGCGGGGCGTACTCGACGGTGCCGATGAACACCTTGCCGCGGGTGATCGACCCCTCGCCGACCTCGTCGGCCCGCTTGACCGCGCCGAAGTCCAGCAGCTTGACGGCCGTCGTCTCCGGGCGGACCTCCGGCCCGGGGGCCGGGCCGAGGGCCATCACGTTCTCCGGCTTCACGTCCCGGTGGATTAGCCCGCTCTGGTGGATGGCCGCCAGTCCGCCGAGCAGTTGGACCGCCCAGTGGGCGGCGAACGTCCAGGGCACCGGCCCGACCCGCCGCACCAGCCGGTGCAGGGGCGTGCCGTTGACGAACTCCATCGCGATCAGGTACTCGTCGGTCGGGTGGCCGTCGGCGTCGCGGACCCGCTCGTACAGGTGGAACCGGGCCACCGCGGGGTGCTGGACCCGCATCATGGTCCGGGCCTCCTGCTCGAACCGGCGGCGGCGGATCTCGGTGTCGCGGATCAGGGTCTTGACGGCGACGACCCGCGGCGGGTTGAGCTGCCGGCCGCGGTACACTTCTCCTTGCCCGCCCTGGCCGAGTTTCTCCAGCAGCAAGAACTGGTTCAGGGCCAGGTCGCGGCGGAGCAGGTGCAACTCGTCGGTCTCGAATCGGTGTTCGATGATGCCGCGCTGGTAGTCGGTCAGCCCAGGCGGGGCCGGCGGCTTGCCGTCCCACCACCCCGGCGGCCCGGCGCCCAGCGCGTCGAGGACCAGGCCGAGGTCGTCGCCGCCGATCTGCTCGGCCTGCTCCCACTGCTCGGGCGTGACCACCCGGCAGTCGATCAGCACGTCGGCGAGGTCGGGTACAGATGACATTCGGCGCTGCCGTGGGGGCTGGTGCATGGCGGACGACCCGGGGTCATGTTGGCGTCGGGGGGCGCGGCGGGCAAGGCCAAGCGGTGCCGCGAGGCCGGCGGCGCCATACGATACCAGTCCGATCCGAACACCTTTACCTGTGGGGCCGGTCCGATGGGCATTCAGCACGCGCGCAAGGAACTGCGGACGGCGAACAAGCGGCGGCGCAAGAAGCGCAAGCACAAGCTGCGCATGGTCAAGAAGTCAAAGAAGTAGAGTGTGAGATGGCCACCCAGCGGGTCGTCGTACTCAAGGTACTCGGGGCCGCGGGCGACGCCTTGGCCGGAATGGTTCGATATCTCCGAACCGCGCCGGAACCCGCCGACCGAATTGATCCACTCGTCCGGCAACTGTTGGCCCACCGGACCGAGCTTCCGGTCGTGTCCTACGTCGAGTGGATCGACCGATGGTCGATGGGGGACGACGTACCACGGCTGCTTGAACGGGTCGGCGGGGTCGTAGTCGCTGGCCGCGCGTTCGAGGTCGGCGTGTGCGATCCGCCGGAGTTGGTGAGCGGCCTAGCTACCGAGGGTTGGCAGTTCGACGAGCAATCGGTATTCGTTCGGCGGCTCCGGGAAGTCGCGGCGGAATGGAGACCACTGGCCCCGCCGGCTGTGCTGGTAGTCATCCGCGAAGTTCTCGGGGCGAGTACCCTCGACGAAGAGGTCTATGCCGCGGCCGCTTCGGCCGACGTGCCGGGGTGGATCGCTCAACTCGAATCGGATCGCGCCGGGCCATCATAGATGTCGGACGACCCGGCCGACTTCGCCGGGGCCAGCCACTTCAGCGCCGGGGCGGTGGCCATCGTCGTCGCCAGGGCCATCAGCACCATCATGGCGAAGAGCGTCGGCGAGATGACGCCCAGGTTCAGCCCGATGTCCAGCACGATCAGCCCCATCAGCCCGCGGGTGTTCATCAGCATCCCCAGGGCCGACGCCGTCCGCCAGTCGTGGCCGGTCAACTTCGCGGCGACCACCGTGCCGCCGAACTTGCCGAGCGTCGCCACCACGATGACCGCACCGCAGATGAGCCAGTTCTGCCAGCCACTGACCAGGCCGATCTCGGTCCGCATCCCGGTGTAGGCGAAGAACGCCGGCAACAGTAGCACCACGACCAGGTCGCGGAACCGGGCGGTGAACTCGCGCGCCAGCCGGCTGTCGTGCGGGATCACCGCCCCGAGCAGGAACGCGCCGAAGACCGCGTGGACGCCGATCGCCTCCGTCGCCAGCGCGCTGAGCAACACCGCGGCCAGAATGCCCGGGATCGCCGCACTGGGCAGCGGCCCCGTATCGAGCTTCCGGGCGACCAACTCCGCGGCCGGCTTGACCAGCAGGAACATGCCGGCGATGTACGCCAGCGCCCAGAGCCCGACGACCAGCGCTCCGCCGACCTGCGCCTGCGCCACCCCGACCACCAGCGCCAGCAGACACCACGCGGTTACGTCGTCGGCGGCGGCGCAGCCGAGGGCCATCACCCCGAGGTCGGTCCGCGTCATCCCCCGGTCGCCGAGGATCCGCGCCAGCACCGGGAACGCGGTGACGGACAGCGCCACCCCCATGAACAGCGCGAAGCTGGTGAACGGCACCCCGCGGTGCGACAGAAGCGGGTACAGCCACAGCGCCAGCGACGCTCCCAGCACGAACGGCACGACGATGCTGGCGTGCGAGATGGCGACCGCCGCGTGCGCCTGGTGCTTGAGCCGGGCCGCGTTCAGGTCCAGCCCGACCAGGAACATGTACAGGATCACGCCGACCTGCGAGATCGCCTTCAGCGCCGCCGTGACCTGCCCCTTCGGGTCGGCGTCCGGCCCGGGGATGAGCCAGTGCATCGCCTCCGGGGAGATGGCCCCGAGCAGCGACGGCCCGAGCAGGATGCCGGCGATCACCTCGCCGATCACCGGCGGCTGGCCGACCCGGACGCACGCCCGGCCGAGGACGTAGCCCAGCCCCACGACCGCGGCGAGAGTGGCCAGCACGTGGACGACCACATCCACCTGCCCGGCCTTCGGGGCGGCGACGGACACCACCCCCGGCAGCGCCACCGGCGCGGCCAGCCCCTCGCCGATGTGCCGGATCAGGAAGAACAGCCCGACCGCCACGGCCAGCATCAGGACGTACGCCGCCGCCCCGCGCCAGCCGGGGCGGGACGCCGCGGTCGTCGCTTCCAGTGTGCCGGCGCTCACGCCTTCACCCCGGTCGCGGCCTGGTGCTCGGCCTTCATCTCGTCGATCAGCGGCCAGAGGACGTCCACCTCGTCCTTGAACACGTCGCCGATCAGCACGTCCGTGACGCAATCCTTCAGGTCCGGGTGCTTGCGGACGAACCGGCCGAAGCTCAGCCCGTCGTAGAACTCGACCACCAGCTTGCGCATCCGCTCCATCCCGGCCGTGAACGCCGGCTCCCACTTGCGGAGCTGCGTCTCGGACGTGTCCCCCTTCTTGATCCCCTCGGCGATCGTGTCCGCGGCCATCGACCCGGAGGTGAGCGCCAGCAGCACCCCGGACGAGTACAGCGGATCGAGGAACCCGAACGCGTCGCCGACCAGGCACCAGCCGTCGCCGGCAACCTTCTGCGCCCGGTAGGTGTACTCCTTCTGGGCGCGGAAGACGTCACAGCGGGTGGCGTCCTTGAGGCGCGGCTGGAGGCCGGGCGCGCGGGCCACCTCCTCGAAGTAGATCGCCTCCAGCTCCTTGCTCGGCCGGTTCTGGAACAGGTACTCGTAGTCGGCCACCACTCCGACCGACACGACGTCGTCGTGCAGCGGGATGTACCAGAACCACCCCTTCTTCCCCTCGGTCTGGACGACCTGGGTGGCCCCCTCGTCACGGCCGGTGTCGCGGTAGGCGCCCTTCCAGTACGTCCACACTGCGGCCTTCTTGAGCAGCGGGTCCCACTCGCGCAGGTCGAGCCGGTCTTGCAGCATGGTGCTCTGCCCGCTGGCGTCCACCACCACCTTGGCCCGGACGACCTTCTCCGGCTCGTCCCCGACCTTCACCCGCACCCCGACCGCCCGGTCCCCCTCGAACAGCACCTCGATCACCCGGGCGTTCTCGTGGACGCGGACGCCGTGTTCGGCGGCGTTCTTGAGGTTCAGGTGGTCGAACTCGCTGCGGCGGACCTGCCAGGTCTGCGACGACTCGTGCGGCTTGTGGTCGATGAAGTAGAACGGCTCGGACAACTTGCCGCGCTGGTTGATGAACTGCACCGAGTACTTCTTGACGAAGTGGCTCGTCTTCATCTTCTCCAGCATCCCGGTCCGCTTGAGGACGTGGTACGTCATCGGGATGAGCGACTCGCCGATGTGGAACCGGGGGAACGTCTCGCGCTCGAACAGGTCCACGGACAGCCCGTGCTGGCGGAGGATGGTCGAGCAGGTGGACCCGGACGGGCCGCCGCCGATCACGATCACGTCGGGGGAAGCGGTATCAGGCATCGAGAAGGCTCCGGGGAGGGTTCACGTCATTTCTTGTAGGGTGGGTCGAGTCTTCGAGGCCCACCGTCTTCGGCGTTCGGCGTCCGCGGTGGGCCTCGAAGACTCGACCCACCCTACGAAA
>DATLIF010000369.1:0-2850 GCA_035539575.1 Fimbriiglobus sp.
GGTAGAACAACCGGACGATCCTACACCCGGCCCAGCCGGCGGTCACCGCGGAGGTCGCTATCGTGTCCCGCACTCGTGTCGGCGTCGCCGGCCTGTTCGTCGCCTCCATGGCGGTCGTCGCCCTGGTCGCGTCCCGGGCGCAGGCCCAGGACAAGCAGTCCTTCCCGCTCAAGCTGGAGAAGGATAAGGCGATCTACCAAAAGACCGACACCGTGGTCGCCCAGATCATCAAGGTGCAGGGCCAGGACCTGACCCAGAAGCAGCAGAGCACCTTCTTCTTCAAGTGGACCCCCGAGAAGATCGAGGGCGACAAGGCGACCCTCAAGCAGAAGGTCGAGGGGCTGTTCATGTCCATCGACATCTCGGGCAACCCGATCATTTATGACTCGGCCAAGAAGGAACCGGCCGGCTCGGCCAGCAACCCGGGCCTGATGGACTTCTTCAAGGGGCTGGAGGGGACCGAGTTCACCGTCACCCTGAACACCAAGACCTACGCGGTCGAGAAGGTGGACGGCAAGGAGGAGCTCGCCAAGAAGCTGGGCGCCGGCAGCGCCCAGATGGACAGCCTGCTGAAGAAGATTCTGACCGACGACTCGCTGAAGCAGATGGCCGACCCGACGGCCGGCCTGCTGCCGAACGCGGTCCGGGCCGTCGGCGACAAGTGGGACAGCAAGAGCACCCTGAACCTCGGCCCGGTCGGCACCTACGAGGTGAAGTACGACTTCACCTACAAGGGGAAGGACGAGAAGCTCAAGCACCTCGACCGGATCGAGGTGAGCCCCACCATCACCTTCAAGGCGCCGACGGAGGCCACCGAGGGGCTGCTGTTCAAGATCAAGTCCGGCACCCTGGAGTCGAAGCCGCTCGACCCGCACCAGGAGAAGAGCGTCATCCTGTACAACTCGGCCCTCGGGCTGATCGAGAAGGCCACCATCAGCCTCAAGCTGGAGGGTGAGTTGCTGGTTTCCATCGGCGGGTCGGACACGAAGGTGGCGCTGTCGCAGCTCCAGACCACGACCGTCGAGCAGCAGAACTCGCCGTTCCCGCCGGGCCAGGGGAGTCCCACCCCGGCGAAGAAGTGACCGCCGGCTGACACCCGTTTCGTGCCCCGCCCGGCCCCGCGCCGGGCGGCGGCGTTTGTGGGGCCGGTTTCCAACCGGCCTGCCTGACGCGGCCGGTCGGAACCGGCCCCACACCGGAGCCGTCATGCACGTCGCCGTCCTCGGCGCGGCCGGCCAGCTCGGCCGCGACCTCTGCCCCCGCCTCCCGGGCACGGTGGTACCGCTCACCCGGGCCGACATCGACCTGGAGAAGCCGGACACCATCGCGGCGTACCTCGCAGCGGACCCGCCGGACGTGCTGGTCAATTGCGCCGCCTACAACTTCGTGGACAAGGCCGAGGCCGACCCCGGCCCCGCGTTCGCGGCCAACGGGTTTGGGGTGCGGCTGCTGGCGCAGGCGTGCGCCGCGGCTGGCGTGAAGTTCGTCCACGTCAGCACCGATTACGTCTTCGGCCTGGACGCGGACCGTACCGAGCCGTTCACCGAGGCCGACGCCCCAGGCCCGGTGAGCGCCTACGGGCTGAGCAAGCTCGTCGGCGAGTACGCGGCGCGGGCCGCCCACCCGGGGCACCTGGTGGTGCGCACGTGCGGCCTGTACGGGGTGTGGGGCAGCGGCGGCAAGGGCGGTAATTTCGTCGAGACGATGCTCCGGGTCGCGGGACAGGGGAAGCCGTTGAAGGTGGTGAACGACCAGCGCTGCACCCCGAGCTACACCGCCGACGTGGCCGACGCCATCGCCGCGCTGGTGCGAACGGGGGCGAGCGGGCTGTACCACGTCACGAACGCCGGCTCCTGCACCTGGTACGAGTTCGCGGCCGAGATCTTTCGACAGGCGGGTGTGACCGCGGAGTTGTCCCCGATCACGAGCGAGCAGTTCGGGGCGCCGGCCCGTCGGCCGCCGTACAGCGTGCTTTCGAACGCGAGGCTCACCACGGTCGGCGTCCCGCAGCCCCGTCCGTGGCCGGAGGCGCTCGGAGCGTATCTGACGGAGCGGGCCAGACCATAGCAGTAGGTACACCGTTCTGCTAAGCCCACCGGTTGCAGCTGGTGGGCATTCTGGGTCAGTGTCCTTGACTCCACCCATTCCCGGCCCGATACTACATCTATCTGAGATTGCGTCTCAATAAGCCGACCGCTGAGGTGGCGATGTTGCTGCCGCTGGATATGCTGCGAGCCGGCGAGTGGGCCGAGGTCGAAGAGGTTACCGGTCAGCCCGCGTGGGTCGGCCGGCTGGCCGAACTCGGCATCCGCCAGGGGTCACGGCTCCAGGTCGTGCAGCCGGGTTCGCCGTGCCTCTTGAACGTCTCCGGGTGCAAGCTCTGCCTCCGCCCCGGCGAGTGCTCCCAAATTCTGGTCCGCCCGGTGGACGCCGTCCCGGCGGCGGTCTGATGCCCACCCTCGCCGACCTCCGCCCCGGCCAGTCCGCCACGGTCGTGTCGCTCGCCGGCGACCCCGCCCTCGTCCAGCGGCTCTATGAACTCGGGCTGTTCGAGGGCGAGCCGGTCGAGGTTCTGGCCCTCGCCCCGCTCGGCGATCCGGTCGAGGTACTCGTCGGCAACAGCCGGCTGTCGCTCCGCAAGGCCGAGGCCGCGAACATCACCGTGACCGCCGGTTAGCGCCTGCCCTCCTCCTCCGACGGCTCACGCCGCCGGCTCGGCCCATGACCACCACGAAGTCGCTCACCGTCGCGCTCGTCGGCAACCCGAACGCCGGGAAATCGACGCTGTTCAACGCCCTGTCCGGCTTGCGGCAGCGCGTCGGCAACTACCCGGGCGTGACCGTCGAGTTG
>DATLIF010000370.1:0-8823 GCA_035539575.1 Fimbriiglobus sp.
CCCCAAGGGGAGAGGGGAGAAAGGCAAAAGACACCCACCCTCGCTGACGCTCGGGGTTCGCCAGTGTCAGAAGAAGAACAACGCCGCGACGGAGGCGTAGATAACGATCCCGGACACGTCGCTGAGAGTGGCAATAGCCGGGCTGGAGACGAGGGCCGGGTCAGCCCCGAGCCGGCGGATCAACAACGGCAGCATCGACCCGAGCAGCGTCCCGCACAGACAAGTTCCTGCGACGGCCAGCCCGAGGACGTATGTCAGCTTGACCAGCAAGTTCTCTGTGCCCCCTTCGAGGAGGCTGCCGGGGGTCCAGAGATAGGTGCGCACCAGGGCCAACACTCCGAGTGTACCGGCCAGCGCCGCTCCCATGAGCAACTCCCGACCGAGCACCCGCATCCACTCCCGCGGCTCCACCTGATCCAGGGCCAGCGCCCGCACCACGAGCGTGGCGGCCTGTGAGCCGGCGTTGCCGCCCACCGACAGCACCAGCGGCAGGCAGGCGATCAGCGCCGCCGAGATCGCGATTTCCTTCTCGTAGTAGGCCATGACGTAGATCGTCCCCATCTGGAGGACGAACAGCAGCGCCAGCCACTTGACGCGGTTCCACCACACCCGGCCGAAGCCGGCCTCCAGGTAGTTCCCCTCGATCGGCCCGACGGCCGCCTGTCGCTGCAGGTCCTCGGTCGCCTCCTCCTGGATCACATCGATGATGTCGTCGTGGGTCACGATGCCGACCAGACCGCCCTGCTCGTCCAGCACCGGCACGGCGATGAAGTCGTACCGGGCCAGCAACTCGGCAGCCTCTTCGCGGTCGTCGGTGTACTTCAGCGCGACCAGTTCCTCCTCCATCAGGTCGCGGATCAGCGCGTGCCGGGGGGCGAGGATCAGGTCACGCAGCGAGATGATGCCCAGCAGCCGCCGTGGTGCCGGGCCGCCGTCGGGCCGGCGGCGCGGCTCGCCGAGGACGTAGACGTAATAAATCGTCTCCTTGTCTGGTGCCTGCTGGCGGAGTTGATCGACCGCCTCGGCCGCGGTCAGTGTCGGGGGGAGCCACGCGTAATCCGTGGTCATCAACGCCCCGACCGTGTTCTCCCCGTAAGAAACCAGGGTCGCGATGTCCCGCCGGTCCGCCTCGTCCACCAACCGCAGCAGGGAGTCTCGCACCCGGGCCGGCAACCTGCGGAGAAGGTCTACGCGGTCGTCGTGGGACATCTTCTCGATCAGACGCCCCACCTGGGGGCGGGCGGTCCCCTCGACCATCTCCACCTGCCGGGCGATCGGCAGGTACTCGAATATGGCCGCCTGGGTGCGGATGTCGGCCGGGCTGATCGCCTCCCAGTCCTGTTCCGGGGTGAACTCGTCGAGTGCCTCCGCGACCGTCGCCGGGTGCAAGTTCTCGCAGAACGCGCGGAGCCCGTCGGCATCCTTGGCGGCGATCAACTCGCGCAACTCGGGGCCGAACAGGGCGTGGGGCATGGCTTCGCAATGACGAACGACCCACCAATGACTCGCCAATGGCGAAGGGGACGCCCCCTTGCCGCCGGTCATTCGGGCTTCGCCATTCCTTTCATCACTGGTGGGTCATTCGTCATTCAGCAGAATGTTGTCGATCAGCCGGGTCGTACCCAGGAACACGGCGACCACGGCCAGGGCCGGTCGGTCGAGCCGGACCGACGATCGGAGTGTGTCGGCGTCCACGATCTGGGCGTATTCCACCCGCACCCCCGGGATCGCGGCCAGATCGGCAGCCAGCGCCGCCTCAAGCCGGGGTACGTCGTACTCGCCGGACATGGCACGGTCCCGCGTCGCGTGGAGGGCCGCGTAAATCCGCGGGGCAACGGCCCGCTCCGCGGCCGACAGGTATCGGTTACGGGAACTCATCGCCAGCCCGTCCGACTCGCGGACTGTCGGCTCGACCCGCACCGTTACCGGCACATTCAGGTCGCGGACCATTTGGCAGATGATCCGGGCCTGCTGGGCGTCCTTCTGACCGAAGTAGGCCGCGTCAGGGAGAACGATGTTCAACAGCTTCAGCACCACCGTGCAGACGCCGCGGAAGTGCCCCGGCCGGGATGGACCTTCCAGCACCCCGTCGAGATACGTCACCTCAACGGTCGTGAGCGAGTCGTCCGGGTATACCTCCCCGACGTCCGGTGCGAAGACCAGTTCGGCCCCGGCCTCACCGCAGACTGCCCGATCGGCGTCCAGGGTGCGAGGGTACTTCGCGAAGTCCTCCGATGGTCCGAACTGGGTCGGGTTCACGAAGATCGAAACCACGACGAAGCCAGTCCCCTGTCGGGCGGCCCGGATCAGGGCGGCATGGCCCTCGTGGAGGGCGCCCATCGTCGGCACGAACCCAACAGACAGCCCCCGCGCCCGGGCGGCAGCAACCGTGGCGCGAACATCGGCGATTGTCGTGACGATCGCGGGAGAGGTAGGCAAATGAAACTCCGAACGGCCGGAGTCAACCGGCCGGTGCGATCCGCGGCGGACGGAGTCGGGTAAGTCGCCAGTGAACTATCGCCCGCCGTTCGCCTGTGCCAGTAACAGTTGCAGGTACGACCGCCGTTCCTGCTCGGTCAGCCCCAGCTCGGCGGCCGCGTCCAGTAGTACCGCCTTCGCCTCCCCAAACCGCGACTCGTCGGCCTGGATCTCCAGTTCGACGAATCGGCCAACCGCCCCGACGTCGTCCAGGCAGACCTCCAGTTCGAACCCACTCCGTTTCAGGCGGTACACCTGTCGGGACTTGGCGACCACGGCGACCGGGCGATATCCCAGCCCGGTCAGCAACCGGACGGCAGTGGCCGCCGCCTCGGCCCCGTCGGCCAACCGCAACTCGACCTCGGTCCGGGTCTTGGTGTCGGCGTCCCGTTTCGGTCCCTTGTAAGTGAGGTAGTTAACCGGTCCGATCCTTCGCAGTCGGACCGCCTCGTCGGTCGTCGCGAAGTCCCGGTCCGGGGCGTTGAAGTAGTGGTCGGTGTCTTCTCGCGCCGGGTCCGCGGCGGCGCCCCAGTCGTTCAGCAACGCCAACACCCGGTCCCAATCGGTTGCCCGATATTTCGCCTCGACCTCCAGCATCTCTCCCCCTCATGGCCCGCGGTCACTTGGTGGTAGAATAGCTCAACCGAATCGGGTCGGGTATCCGTGTGCAGTACCGGAAAGCGAGGTTGGCGTGGGACAGCAGGTGATCGTAGCAAAGGTCGGGGAGATCCCGGAGGGCGGCAACATCGTGGTCGAGATCGGCGGCAAGGACGTGGCGGTCTTTCACACGGACGGCAAGTACTACGCGATCGACGACCGGTGCCCGCACGCGGGCGCGTCGCTGGCCTGCGGGCACGTCGAGGGCGGGATTGTCACCTGTGCGTGGCACCACTGGCGCTTCCGGCTGTCCGACGGGGCCTGGGCTGATAACCCGCGGATCAAGACCGCGTCGTACCCCGTTCACGTCGTCGGGGACGAGATCCGACTGGAGATCCCCTGAGGCTGAATGATGTCCTGCATTCGCTCCGGCGCGGCGCTGGTCTGTCTCGCCGCGCTGTGCCTGGTCGCCCCGCGGTCGCCGTCGCAGGTCCGGGAACGCCCCGCGTCCCCGACGCCGACCGCCCCCCCGCCGCGGCTGGTGCCGGTGGCGGAAACGCGCCTGCTCATGGAGGGGCTGACGAAGCCGAACTTCGACGGGTTGGTCCGGACGTTCAAGCAGAAGCCGGCCGACGCGGAAGGGTGGGCGTTCGCCCGCGGCCAGGCGCTGCTGGTCGCCGAATCGGCGAACCTGCTACTCATCCGCCCGCCCCGGACCCGCCAGGCCCAGGACGCCTGGGCGCCCCGGGCGATCGAGTTACGCGAGGCGGGGGTCAAACTGGCGCAGGCGGCCGGAGCCAAGGACTACATCGCGGCGCGGGCCGGTCTCGCCGGCCTGGCGAACGCCTGCAACCGCTGCCACGAGGCGTTCCGGGTGCCCGTCCGGATTAGCCCGGACGCGGCAGACTGACGGGGCCGGTCGCTTGACGGCCGGCCGTCCCCCGCTTACGTTAGCGGCGATTTGACCGCAAAGCCCGGCCGGCCGCGGCCGAACAACCTCACAGACCCCGGGACCGCCCCGAACCCACCAGGGCCATCCGAACCATGTCCACCACGCCACCCCCGACGAAGACCGGGTATCCGCCGCCCGGCGTTCCAGGCTCGAAGGACCGCGAGATCAAGCTGATCTCCCACTCGAACCTGTTCTACTGGTGGCCGGTCTGGGCGCTGGCGTTCTTCATGGCGCTGTGGACCTACGTCGAGAACCACCGGCTGGCCATCGTACCGTCGAACGGTTCCGTGACGAAGAGTTCCGACGGGACGTATGAGATGACGTTCCGCAACTCCAAGGGGGAACCGGTCGAAACGAAGGCGCTTGTCGAGGCCGACCGGCGGCGGGGCAGCTCGGAGCAGGCGTTTACTCCCCGCATCACTCAGGATGCCTGGCTCGGGGCGGTGTTCACCGTCGGGTTGCTCCTGACGATCGCCATCACGAACATCCCGCTGCGGGGGCTATGGTCGTTCATCACGCTGATCATGATCGTGGTGATCGCGCTGTTCATCTCGCTCTTCCCGGGCGGGTGGGACACCATCTTCGACTCCCTGGCCGGGCTGCACATCCACATCAACATGGCCGGCTACCTGTTCATCGGGGTGTGCGTGTTCCTGCTGTGGGCTCTGGCGACGTTCATATTCGACCGCCGGTCATACGTGATCTTCACCCCCGGGCAGATCAAGGTGTGCGAGCACATCGGGGCCGCGGTCAAGACCTACGACACCTACGGCATCCACATGGAGAAGCAGCGGGACGACCTGTTCCGCCACTACATCCTGGGGTTCGGCTCCGGCGACCTGATCATCATGACCTCCGGCGCCGAGAAGCACGAGATCAAGCTGCCGAACGTGCTCGGGATCGGGTGGCGGCTACGAGTGGTCGAGGACATGCTCCGCGAACGATCGACTGTCATCAGTTGAGCGGATATGAAACGGTGAACCCCCGGCCACGGCCGGGGGTTCACCGTGTTTCTGCCGAGGCTACGCTTCGATTGGCTCCTTGACCATCGACAGGTAGAAGGTGCCCTTCTTCTCCTCCTGCTTCTCGGCCAGGAACTTCTCGGCGTCGGCCCGCTGCGGGTAAGGGAATTCCTTGATCCGCTTGCTTCCGTTGTCGAAGACCACCCAGACGGCCTTCATCCGCGGCGGCTCCTTGACGCGGCTGCGTTTGGCGGCGGGCTTCTTGGGGGTCGCGGCCTTCTTGACGGCCGGCTTCTTGGCGGCCGGCTTCTTCTTTTTCTTCGGCGCGTCCTCGTCGTCTCCGCCCTCGTCGTCGGACTCTTCCTCTTCGGTCTCTTCGACCTCGTCCTCGTCCTTTTCGCGGGCCTCAGCGGCCTCGTTCTGATCGCGCAGGTTGCGGCGGTCCAGGGTCCGCTTGCGTGCCATGGTCCCCTCCAGTCGTGGGAGCCGGCGACGGTCCGCCGGGTGAGCGTCTGAACCGTTTAGCCTACCGGTCTGGCAGCGGGCCGACAAGCGGCCTCACAGCCACCCACGGCGGCGGAACCACACGAACGCCCCGATCCCGGTCAGGGCCATCGCGGCGATCGCCACCGGAAACCCCCACCGCGACTTGAAGTCCGGCCACACATTCTCCTCGAAGTTCATCCCGAAGACGCCGGCGATCAGGGTCATCGGAAGGACGACCGTCGAGATCATGGTCAAGACCTTCATGATCTCGTTGAGCCTGTTGGAGACCGCCGCCAGGTGGCTCTGCATCAGGTCGCTGACCATTTCCCGGGCGGACTCGATCAACTCGGTGTAGCGGACCAGGTGGTCGTAGACGTTCCGGTAGTAGGCGATCTCCCGCGGGTCCACCAGTTCGAACTCCCCGCGAGTCAGCCGGGCCAGAACTTCCCGCTCCAGGATCAGCGTCTTGCGCAGGAACGACACCCGCCGCTTCATCCGCAGGAGTAGCACCAGCACCTCGCGAGACGGCTTGCGGAACATGCGGTCTTCCAGCCTGTCCAGTCGGTCGGCAATCCCCTCGACGACCGGTGTGTACTCGTCCACCATCCGGTCGAGGATCAGGTGGAACAGATAGTCCGGCCCGCGGCGGGCACACTCGCCATGTCGGGTGGCGTAGGCCAGCACCTCCCCCACCGACGGCAGCGGGTCGTAGTGGTGCGTCACCAGGACGCGGTGGGTCATGACCGCACTGAGTTGCGGCCTGTTGCGTCTGGCCCGCAGGTCGCGGACGGGGGCGGACTCCGTCGGGGACAGGTCCGCATCCCCGTTGGGTGGCGGGCCGAACCCCGCCGGCAGCGGGTTGACGATCACGAACAGATAGTCCGTGAACTCCTCAACCTTCGGCAGGTGGGCGCCCTCGGCCGGCTCCCGGCGGGGCTTGGTCACGTCCTCCAGGGTCAGCGGGTGGACCGGCAAGAATTGTTGGAAGACCCGCTTCTCTTCCTCGGGGGTTGGGTTCTCCAGGTCGATCCAGACCGTGTCCTCGTCACCGCTCAGGTCGGCGTGGGAGGACGGCAGTTCGGATGGGTCGAGGCGGCGGCCGGCGTGCGTGGCCGGATCCCATCGGAGGACGTGGATCATGGTGAAATCCGGCCAGGGGAGTTAACACGCGACCGGGGATGGGTAGAATCGTTTGAATGCGGACGCCAGGCGCAGCGTCCGCAATGCAGGGAGTGTATTCGTGGCCCAGGCCGCTGTCCCGACAGCCTCCCCATCCGACGACGTCCTCCTGACGCGGTTCGCCGCGGGGGACGCCGCCGCGCTGGACGAGTTGTTCCACCGCTACCGCCTGGTGGCGTACAAAGTTGCGTACCGGTTGCTCGGGCATGAGGCCGACGCTCTGGATGCCGTACAAGACGGGTTTGTCAACGCCCTGCGGCACCTGGACCGGTTCCGCGGGCACAGCTCGTTCAAGACGTGGCTGCTGCGGGTGGTCAGCAACGCCGCGCTGGACCTGGGCCGGCAAAGGCGGCGGCGGGACGCCCGGGCCGCGATCCCGGTCCCGGCCGACGACCCCGGCCCGCCGGACCCGCTGCCTCCACCCGACGGCAACCTCGATCGGGCGGACCTGCGGCGTTTACTGGACCGGGCGCTGGCGGCCCTACCGGAAGCGCAACGACGAACATTCGTGCTACACGCCGACGGCGGACTCACATACCGCGAGGTGGCTGACGCGCTTGGCATCTCGATCGGCACGGTGATGAGCCGGGTCTTTTACGCACGCCAGAAGCTCCGCGCGATCCTGACCGACCAGGTATTCCCATGAACCCCCCCGACCCGTCCGGTCCGGACGGCAGGCTTCCCCGGCTCGCGGGGTTTGCGGACGGCGAGTTGGACGAGCGGGCTGCGAAGCGGGTGGCGGAGTGGGTCGAGACCGACCCGGAGGCGGCCGAACTGCTCCGCGATCAGGAACAGCTCACCCCGACGAACACCGAGTTCTGGGCCGCGGTGGCCCCGCCCCAGCCCGACGAGGCGGCCTGGGAGGCCGTCCGCCGCTCGGTTGCGGACCAACTGACGCCGGCGGTCCCGCCACCCAGCCCGTGGTCGGCGCGGGACTTCCGGACGTTGTTCGCCACGGCCGCCGGTGTGGCGCTGGCCATTCTCGTAGGGTGGCTCGCGTTCGACCGGCCGCGACCGCCCGCCGAGGCGACGATACAACCGCAGGTCGTACACTCCGCGCCGGCGCGGGGCGACGACCCGCTGGCCGAGTTCGCCGCGATCGAACTGGCCGGACCAAGGGACGTGCTGATCGAAGCCGTCTCGGGCGAAGCGCCGGACGCGGGCTTCGCAGCCGACTCGCCGGCTTGCGACTCGATGCCCCTCGCCGAGCCGGGGGACGTGACACTGGTCGTCGTCCGCCCCGGTCCTCGCGGCGAACGGCCGTCCTGTGGGCTGTGCCCCCGAACGGGTGACGCCCCGATGATCTACGCCGCCGGGCCTCGCACCCGGTAACGAGACGCCGATATGCTCGCCGGGTTCGCCAAGTTGATCGCCGTCGCCCTCGCGGCCGGGACCGGAGGTTCGTGCGACGGCGCGCAGCCGGTGCGCGTGACCGTGGTCGCGGTCTTCGCCAGCACCAACTCGACGCACGTCGATGAGAAGCTGAAGGCCCTCGCCCGGGAGGTCCGCAAGCGCGAGCCGGAATTGACCGGCTTTCGGGTCGCGGCCGCGATGCAGAAATCGGTTCCGGTCGGTAAGGGGCACACGTTCGAGTTGCCGGACAAGCAATCCCTGAAGGTCAAGATCGACCGCCCGAAGGGTAAGGACGGCCGGGTCGGGCTGACCATCCGGCCGCCGGGTCTCGGCGAGATCACCTACACTTGCGCCTGCGACAAGTTCTTTCCAATCGTCACGCCGCATACCAGTTCAGACGGCGAACGGCTCATCATCGCGGTCATGGCCAAGCCCTGCACCGGGAAGTAGCCCCTCGTTCCCATGCTCCGCGTCCCGAGGTTGGGCCGTTCGCCAGACCCGCGACTCGGTGCGTTGCCCTGTGCGTTCCCACGCGGAGCGTGGGAACGAGGTTACGGCTCTGTCCGCAGGTTCCCCGGGCCACTCTCGGCCCCCTCGATGCGGCCGTCTCGGTAGTACTTGAACTGCCGCCCCGAGTAGTGCTGCTGCTCGTCCTTGGTCCGCCGCAACTGGTATAGCTGGGCCAGCCGCTTGTCCGAGCCGGTCAAGGTCGTCACCCGGCCGTCGTCCTGGATGGTATGCGCGTTGCCCTGATACTTGTCGTCCCGGAACATGGCGTTGCCGACCGCCAGCAGCCGCTGTTCGGCCGGGGCGTCC
>DATLIF010000371.1:0-3832 GCA_035539575.1 Fimbriiglobus sp.
CTCTCCACCAACCTATAAACTAGTTACTGTTCTTGGGGCCGTTCCCGGCCCCGTGTCCGTTCGCACCTGGGGCTTGTGGCCCCGCCCCGCGGACGGGCTTTGCCGCCTCCCATGAATCCCACCCCGGGTCCGCACGAACCCGGCAAGCATGGTCACCATCACCAGTCCTTCTGGCTGTGGGTCATGTGCTTGACCGGCGTTGATTACTTCTCCACCCTCGGCTACCAGCCGTCGATCGCCGTCCAGAACGCGGGGCTCCTGGCGCCGCTGGCGACCGTGGTGCTGGTCCTGCTGACGCTGTTCGGCGCGCTGCCGGTGTACGCCTACGTGGCCCGCAAGTCGTTCGAGGGGCAGGGGTCGATCGGCATGCTGGCCCGGCTGGTGTCCGGGTGGCCGGGCAAGATCATGGTGCTGGTGCTGCTGGGGTTCGCGGCCACCGGGTTCGTGATCACCAAGACCATGTCGGCGGCTGACGCGGCGGTCCACCTGATCGCCAACCCGAACTGGCCGTGGCGGCCGCCGCCGGACGTCACCCCGACCGGCCAGCAGATCGGCGTGACCATGGTGCTGCTGACCCTGCTCGGGGCGATGTTCCTGCGCGGGTTCCGGGAGGTGATCGGGCTGGCCACCGTGATCGTCGGGGTGTACCTGGTGCTCAACGCGGTGGTCATCGGATACGGGCTGAAGTTCCTGGTCGATCACCCGGAGCGGTGGTGGGACTGGGTCGCGCGGCTGGAGGCCGGGCAGTGGCACCTGCCGCACAACCCGCTCGGGTCGATCGGCGGGTGGGCGACGATGATCGGGATCGCACTGCTTCTGTTCCCGAAACTGGCGCTGGGGCTGTCCGGGTTCGAGACGGGCGTGGCGGTGATGCCACACGTCCGCGGCCGGCCGGACGACGACCCGAGGCGGCCCGCCGGTCGAATTCGAAACGCCCAGTGGTTGCTGCTGACCGCCGCCGCGATCATGTCTGTGTACCTGCTCGGCTCATCGGTGGTGGTGAGTACGCTCATACCGCCAGCGGACATCACGCCGGTGACGGCCGAGGGCGGGCTGCCCATGAAGGACGGCAAGCCGTTACACCACCCCGAGGACTGGCCGAACACGCCGGCCTCCGGGCGGGCGCTGGCCTACCTGGCCCACGGCGAGTCGCCCGACGGCAAGGCTGTCTGCCCGTACTTCGGCGACGTGTTCGGCACGGTCTACGACATCAGCACGATCGTGATCCTCTGGTTCGCCGGCGCCAGCGCGATGGTCGGGCTGTTGAACCTGGTGCCGCAGTACCTGCCGCGGTACGGCATGGCACCCGAGTGGGCCCGGAAGACGCAGTGGCTCGTCGCCCTGTTCACGGTCATCAACCTGGTGGTGACGCTGGTGTTCAAGGCCAACGTGGACGCCCAGGGCGGGGCGTACGCGACCGGGGTGCTGGTGCTCATCACCAGCGCGTGCGTGGCCGCGGTCATCGACGTGTACCGGGGGCGGGAGGGCCGGCCGTGGGTCCGCCGGGTGTCGTGGCCGTTCCTGCTCATCACGCTGGTGTTCGTGTACACCACCATCGCCAACGAGGTCGAGAAGGGGTTCCAGGGGCTGGTCATCTCGTCGTTCTTCATCCTGGCGATCCTGGCCACGTCGTTCTGGTCCCGGATCGCCCGCAGCCGGGAGCTGCGGTTCGCCGGGTTCAAGATGGCCGACCCGGAGTCGCGGCTGTTGTGGGACACGATCCGGCACGAGGAGCTGTCGGTACTGGTGCCGCACCGGCCCGGCCCGGACATGCGGGGCCTGCCGGAGAAGGAGAGGATCATCCGCCGGGAGCACCGCATCCCGCGGGACCTGATGCTGACGTTCGTGCAGGTCGAACTGGCCGACCCCAGCGAGTTCGTCGGAGAACCTGTGGTGGACGTGGGCCAGGAAGAAGGCCGGTACGTCGTCAAGATCACCGGGGCGGCGTCCATCTCGCACACCCTGGCGGCGGTGGCGCTGGAGATGGCCAAGGTCGGCAAGCCGCCGGAGATCCACTTCGGCTGGACGGAGGAGTCGCCGGTCAGTGGGACGCTCGGGTTCCTGCTGTTCGGTGAGGGGAACGTCCCGTGGATGGTCCGCGAACTGCTCCACCGTGCCGAGCCGAACGAGGAGAAACGTCCGATCGTCATCATCGCCGGGAAGTGAGGCCACCATGCGCGCGTACGTCATCCCGACCTTCGGGCTGGACCACCTGACGCTCGCCGACCGGCCCGACCCGAAGCCGGGTCCGGGACAGGTGCTGGTCCGGGTGCGGGCGGTATCCCTGAACTACCGGGATCTGCTGGTCGCCCGCGGCCAGTACAACCCGAAGATGCCGCTGCCGCGGGTGCCGTGCTCCGACGGGGCCGGCGAGGTGGCCGCGGTCGGTGAGGGCGTCACGTCGGTGAAGCCCGGCGACCGGGTGTGTGGCACGTTCTTCCAGGGCTGGGAGGACGGCGAACTGACCGAGGCCGCGGCCCGGACCGCGCTCGGCGGCGACCTGGACGGCGTCCTGGCCGAACAGGCCGTGTTGAGCGAGCAGGGGGTGATCCCGTTCCCGGCGCACCTGTCGTTCGAGGAGGCCGCGACGTTGCCGTGCGCCGCACTGACCGCGTGGCATGCCCTGACTGTCGGGTTCGACCCGGCCGGCAAGACGGTGCTGCTCCAGGGCACCGGCGGAGTCTCGATCTTCGCGCTTCAGTTCGCCCGGGCGCTCGGGGCGAAGGTACTCATCACGTCCGGCCACGACGACAAGCTCGCGCGGGCGCTCCAGATTGGGGCCGATGCCGGAACGAACTACAAGGCGAACCCGGACTGGGACAAGTGGGCACGGCAAGCGACCGGCGGGGCGGGCGTTGACCTGGTCGTCGAGGTCGGCGGGGCCGGGACGCTAGAGCGGTCCGTGAAGGCGGTACGCCACGGCGGGAGGGTCGCGCTGATCGGCGTGCTGGCCGCCGGGGGCGGGGTTAACCCGATCAACATTCTGATGCGGTCGGTCTGCGTCCAGGGCATCTACGTCGGCAGCCGGGCGATGTTCCGGGCGATGAACCGGCTGATCGAGGCGAAGCAAATCCGGCCGGTTGTGGACCGCGTGTTCCCGTTTGAGCAGGCAGCGGACGCGTTCCGGCATCTCGAAGCGGCGGGGCACTTCGGAAAGGTTGTGATCAACGTGTAGCGCGCCGGCCCGCTACCTGTTTCCGTTGACGACCTGCCGCAACAACGCCTCCAACTCGTCGGCGCGTTCCTGTTGCCGCGGGCGGAGGTCGTTCACCTCCCAGCGGTCGTTCGGCTTCTCGAAAAGCATCGGCTCCCGTCGCTCCTCGTCGTCCGGGTGTGGCCGAGCCGGCACCAGAAGCGTCCATTCCGGGGTTCGGATCGCCCATTCCCCTGCCGGGCCGAGGACCAGCCCCGAACAGGCGAACGGCCGCACCGATTCCGCCTCCCCTCGCGTCAGTGGCAGCAGGCTGACGTCGTCTGCTGCCGGCCAGTCGGCGCCGTACCACGCGGCGAGCGTCGGCGCGAGGTCGGCCGGCTGGGTCAGGGCTGGTACCCGCCGCCCGGCCTGCGCCGCGTCCGGCTGCCGGACGATGAGCGGGACGTGGACCAACTCCTCGTGCAGCCAGGGGCGGTGAAACCCGATCAGACCGTGCTCGCCGAGCGGCAGCCCGCGGTCGGCGGTCAGCACCCACGCGGCGGACCGATCCAGCCCGCGGCAGCGAAGCACCTCGAACACGCGGCCGAGGTCGGCGTCGAACACGGTGACGGCTGCCGCGAAGCTTCGGTGCAGTAGTTCCCACGACGCGAGGTCGTCCCGGTCGAACCACCCGGTCGG
>DATLIF010000372.1:0-2059 GCA_035539575.1 Fimbriiglobus sp.
CCGCGGCCTCGGCCTCGCGCTTCTTCGTCTCGGAGATCTGGTACGCCTCGGCCTTCTTGACCGCCAGCGTCGCCTGCGCCGCGGCGATGTCGGCCTGCGCGGTCGCCTCGCCGCCGACCGCCTTCGCGTTGGCGTCGGCGAGCCGGACCCGCTTGTCGCGGTCGGCCTCGGCGACCTTCGACTCCCGCTCGAACGCCGCCGTCTGCTCGCCGACCTTCTGGTCGCGGTCGAGTTCGGCCACCTTGATTGCCTGCTGCCGCTGCGCCTCCTTGACCTGCACCTCCTGGTCGAGCAGCGCGGTCTGCTCGGCGACGGCCTGGTCACGCTCGTAGGCGGCCAGCCGGATCGCCTGGTCGCGCAGCGCCTCCCGGGTGCCGATCTCGCGGACCTTGGTGGCGTTGGCCACCGAGACGGCCCGTTCTCGCTCGGCCTCGGCCACGCCGATCTGTCCGGTCTTCTCCTGCTGGGCGACATCCACCGCGGCCTGCTGGATGGCCTCGGCCGCCGCCTTGCGACCTATGGCTTCGATGTACCCGCTCTCGTCGGTGATGTCCGTGATGTTCACGTTGATGAGCACCAGCCCGATCTTCTCCAGTTCGGGTTCGAGCGAGTTCTGGATGCTCTGGAGGAACTGGTCCCGGTTGCGGTTGATGTCCTCGATCCGCATGGACGCGATCACCTGCCGCAACTGGCCGAAGATGATGTCCTGGGCCTGCTGCTTGACCTCCTCGGTGTTCAGCCCGAGCAAGCGGATGGCGGCGTTCTGCATGGTGGCCGGGTCGGTGCCGATGGCCACGGTGAAGACGCTCGGCACGTTGACCCGGATGTTCTCGATGGACAGCGCGCCCTTGAGCGGGATCTCGATCTGGATCGGTTCCAGACTGAGGAAGGCGAAGTCCTGGATGAGCGGCACGACGAACCGGCCGCCGCCGTGGACGCACCGGGCCGCGTTGCCGCCGCCGGTCTTGCCGTAGATTACCAGCACCCGGTTGGACGGGCACCGCTTGTACCGCTTGACCAGCAGGACCAGGAAGGTGAGCAGCACTACGCCGGCCGCGACCGACGTGATGAGCGGCCAGGGCAGGTCCTTGAGTTCCAGCTCGGCGAACAGGGTCATGGCAGCGCTCCGGGGTGTGCGTGGTTCCAGGAGCCGCGACCGCTAGGGAGCGGGTTGGGCCGACCCGCTCCCTAGCGGTCGCGGCTCCTGGCTGGATTCGGCCGGCTCGACCTCGACGGCGTTCGGGCCGCGGACGGCCACCACTCGGACCCGCGCGCCGGTCGGCAACGAGCCAGCGGCGGTGTACGCGGCGTACTCCATCGTCCGCTTCTGGACAGTCACCGTGACCTTGCCGGGTCCGGCGTTGCCGCCGGGGATCGGGACGTACACCGTGCCCGCTTCCCCGACCGTATGTTCGATCCGGGCAGTGCCGTCGTCGCCGAGCCGCTTCAGGCCGTGCATGATCTGCGCGACGGCGTACAGGGCGAACGCCCCGCCGAGCGCCGCGACCGCCAGAGCGGTCAACTCGTCCGCGCTGCGGGACAGGGCGATCATCCCGGAAAGCCCGAAGAACGTCAGCCCGGCCGTGACCGACCGCAGGGTGAACAGCCCGGCGAACCAGGCCGTCGCATCGGCGTGATCGCCGGCCCAGTGGTCGTGGCCGGCGTCGTGGTCGGTGTCGTGGTCTGACGCCATGCCGAGCAGGCCGAGCGCGAACTGGAGAACGAGTATTGTGCCGCCGACGGCGGCGCAGACCAGGAAAACGGTTTCCACGGCTGACCCCCAATACGGGGTACGGGCTCCGCCGGGTGATTCGTCAGGGCTTGGTATAGATTTGACGCGACCGCCTACGGGCGGTCAACGACGGATCGCCTCAATCCGCCCAGTCGGCCGTGTCACCCGCCACAAGACCGGCCGCCAACCCGGCAATGCGAGCGGGGGACGTCAGTCCCCCGAGTGCGTTCGCAATCGCAGGCGCGACCTCGGGGGACTAATACCGGGTTGCAGTGATTACTTAACTTTCTCCCCTCTCCCCTTGGGGGAGAGGGGTTGGGGGTGAGG
>DATLIF010000373.1:0-2401 GCA_035539575.1 Fimbriiglobus sp.
CCAGCGAGCGGGCAGTCACAGCACCACCGCCGGGCACCGGGGCAAGGAAGATACTCTCCAGCAGGTAGGTAATCCAACGCGGACCGGTCGCCCCCTCAATCTCGAACCCCAGCCCGTACTCGGCGTCGGAAACGGCGAACGCGTTTCCCGGCCGAACGATCAGACCGGAGTATGGGTCCGTCACCCTGGCGAACCCGTTCGCCGCGGTGACGAACGCCTCTTCCGGGGATATCTCGGCCGATCGGCGGAGGTCGTTCAACACGTCCGTAACATGGTTCGTGATCGCGTCCGGGGTTCCCGCGCTCGCCAGACGGTCGGTCAGGTCGGCCGGTGGTTTGCGTCCGGCCTTCTCGTAAAGTTCCGAGAGACCGGCCGCGAGAAGGCCGGTAGTCGATACTTTCCGCGGGTGCGTTACCGCCACGCGGCCCGCCAGATCAGTCAGCCACGACGCGACCCGCTGGTTGTCGCGTGTCATCGCGTGGTCGGGCGGCGCGGGCCTGGGGGCCGGGGCCGTCGGCACGGGCGGCGCGGCGAGGGTCAGCAACAGGCAGACTCCCAGACCGGTCGTACCCATGAGCCGACCTCCGTCCGGATTGGGGAACGGGCGACCGGTTCCCATGGTAAACCGGGTCGGCTGCGGACCCAACCGCAACCGCGTAACATGGGCGAATGAAAAGAGGTGACAGTCGAATGAAACAACCGGCGAGAGTCTGGCTGTTGCGTCACGCCGAGACGAGCACGCCGGCTGTCTTTCACGGGGCCGAGTCGGACGTCGGGCTGAGCGATCTCGGGCACCGCCAGGCACAGGCCGCGGCGGAGTGGTTCCGCGACCTGTCACCGACGGCGGTGGTGTCGTCCGGGATGCGGCGGGCGGCGGACACGGCCGCGCCGATCGCATCGACCTGTGGGGTGCCGCACCTGGTCGAACCGGGACTTCACGAGCGGCGAGTCGGTCAACTGTGCGGTCTGTCGTTTTCCATGACCGAAGGCCCCTGGGCCGAAACGATCCGCGCGTGGGCGGCCGGAGACTCCGCCTACACATCCCACGGTGCCGAGTCGTATGACGACGTGGCGGTGCGAGTCCTGGCCGCCTGGGAACGGGTTGTCGCAGCGCACGCCGGCGGGCGGGTGGTGATCGTCGCGCATGGGGTCGTGTGCAAGGTTCTCCTGCTGTCCCTGTTGTCCGGCTGGGATCACACCGGATGGGTGAAGATCGGTCGGGTGGCGAACCTGGCAGTCAGCGAACTCGTCCCGGACGGTGCCGGGTGGCGGGCCGAACGGCTGCTGGAGGTCCCGCCGCCGGTGGCTGCGCTGACCGGGGGACGGCCAACCGAGATCGGGGGGAGTGAAACCCGATCTGAGGCGTGACGGCAGCGCCGGAACTTTAGCGTATCCCCGTCTGACGTCGCCAGAACCCGTTCACTGGAACGGATGAAGTGGTACAACTGGCGCGTCCGATACCTCTCTCAGCAACCCGGCGCGGTCGCCACGCTCGCGTCGGACCGGGACACCCACCCGAGGGAGAGCCGCTCCATGACCGGCCAAGAGACGCTGGTGCCGTCGGGCGACATCGAGGCGCTGCGTCAGCAGTTGCTCCAGGCCCAGCGACTCAGCAGTGTCGGCGAGTTGGCCTCCAGCGTGGCCCACGAGTTCAACAACATCCTGACGACCATCATCAACTACGCCAAGATCGGGATGAAGGGCACGACGCCGGCGGCCCAGGCCCAGGCGTTCGAGAAGATCCTCCGCGGCGGCCAGCGGGCGGCGGGGATCGTCAACAGCATGCTCGGGTTCGCCCGCAACCACTCCTCCCGCCGCGAACCGACCGACATCGTTCACCTGGTCGAGGAGGTCCTGCTCCTGACCGAGAAGGACCTCGGCAAGCACCGCATCCGGATCGAGAAGCGGTTTCATGGCCATCCGACGGCGGTGGTAGTACCCGGCCAGATCGAGCAGATTCTTGTCAACCTGGTCATCAACGCCCGGCAGGCGATGCCCAACGGCGGCCGCCTTTGCATCGAGGTGCGAGAGAACGGGGCCGGAGACACCGTCGAGGTCAAGGTCGCGGACACCGGCGTCGGGATCGCCCCGGATAACCTGAGGCAAATCTTCGAGCCATTCTTTACCACCAAACTGCCCGACGAGTGCGGCCGCGGCGGGACGGGACTCGGCCTGTCTGTCTGCCGCCAGATCATCGAGCAACACCACGGCCGCATCCGAGTCGAGAGCGTGGTCGGCAAGGGGTCCACGTTCGTGGTCAAGCTGCCGAAGGTGAACGACGATCGGCGGGCGACGAGCGACGTGTGAAGTCAGGTCGGAAGTCGAGAAGCCGTGACCGACCGGAATTCAGCCCCGGTCGGTCGCGGCTTCTCTTCGTACAACACAACTTACCGACACATGT
>DATLIF010000374.1:0-1793 GCA_035539575.1 Fimbriiglobus sp.
TCCCCCGCACACCGCCTCGGTAGCACAGCCCGTCAGACAGGGCCGTGGCCCTGGCAGGGCGCGTGCGCGCCGAGGAGAACCGGGCAGGCCGATCACCTCGGTGCGCTGGGAAAACTGGCCGGGGGGAGGTTCCTTGCAACCGATGCGCGCAAGAAGTGGGACTGTCCGTCGTCGGCGCTGAGCGCGTAGCGCTGCCGCGCGAGTCCAGCCCTCACGAAGGCGGCGGGCAGGGCCAGCTGCTCGTCTGGGCTCTGCCGAATCGATCCGACGGTGTAGTCCGGTTTCGGTCGGCGGTTGCAAAGGCGAGCCGGCGCGATCCTCGGCGGACGTCGAACGCCGGGTCGGGGTCGCGCCGCGGTCGGGAGTCACGTTGTCTCGTACGTTTCCTTGTGCGGGAGAGTGAGTCGTGCTCAGTCGCCGGGCAGGAACCTCACACGGCCGGTTTCGATCTCGCAAATGGCGCCGAAGATCTTCATCCGCCTCTGTGCGACACGCGCTCACCCTTCGGGCGTACTCAGGATCTGGCGAACCGTCCAGAGGACGTTGCACTCGACCACGCGGGCCAGCCGGACCTGCGGCGACAGCCCGGGTCGAACTCCGGCAGCGCGGGCAGGATGCCGTCCACCAGGATCTGAATCCGCGAGCAGTGCCGTGCGCCCCCGTAACTGGTGATCAGGGCGGCATCGACCTCCCCCGCACCCGTCGTGGCCGAGTACGACGAACAGCGGCGTCTCCAGGTGGGATCCCGCGTACTGAAGGCTGCCCGTGACCTCCGGCGAGAACATGTTCCCGGCGACACGCACCATGAAGAGTTCCCCCAGCCCGGCGTCGAAGACCTGCTCGGACGGCACCCGCGAGTCGCTGCAGCCGAGGATCGTGGCGTAGGGCTTTTGTCCCCTGGCGAGGTCGGCCAGTGTCTCCCGCTGAAGCCCGGCGGGGCGCGTTACCCCCTGGTGAAAGCGTTGGTTCCCGGCGACCAACCGGGCGAGCGCCTCGTCCGCGGAAGGCCCAGGTTGTTCGAGGATTCTCATTTTATGCTGAATTGTTTCCATAGTGTACAAGTGGTTCAATAGGGCTATCAGCCGCATTGACGTCGCCTGCCTCCTCCGAACTGCTTGTCCTGTAGTTGGCATCAAGGACTTCGGCGATGAAGTCGCTTGGTACGGGAAGTCACCCGGGACCTGTGGCCGCGGAAGCGGGTCGCGGTCAGCATCGGCGGGGACAACCGGATCGTGTGACGGAGGCGTCTGGGGCCGCCGAACCGGAAACTTGTGAAGCCCCGAACCAGGCCGCCCGCCGCCGAGCCGCCCATCGTCGTTCTGAACCGCGGCGACCGGTGGGTGTTGTCCTGCCCGGTGCTCACCGCCCGGCCGCGGTCAGCTCGAGGGGGCGATCAACGGCGTCCGTCTCGGCTGCGAACTCGGCGATCCGGCGGGCCACCTCGGTCCGGTCCACCCGGACGTGGGGCGGGGCGGTGACCCCGATCCGCACGCGGTCCCCCTGGATGGCGCTGATGGTGATCCGGATGTGGCCGTCGATCACGACCTCTTCGCCGGCCTTGCGGGTGAGCACGAGCATGGTGGTCTCGTCCATGAGCAGAAGGTGAGTTGTCCGAACCTCTCCGCAGCACCCGACGTGCCGCCACTTTTATTCTCCGGCCGCGGTCCACCGGTGCCGACTCAATGGGCGTAACCCATGAGCCGGCAGCAGCCTCAGGCCGATTACACGCGGCGTCCGAGTGTGGCCAGTCGGGGTTGACGGGACGGCGGTCGGTCGTCCCACCACCCCCGTCG
>DATLIF010000375.1:0-8486 GCA_035539575.1 Fimbriiglobus sp.
GGCCTCGAAGACTCGACCCACCCTACAAGCCCCGGCCCCATCCCCGCTACCCACCCAGCCGTTCCGGCAGCAACAGCGACGCCGGGTTCTGCAGGTGCTTGACGACCGCGTTGCCGAACGCGGCGCCGACCGCGCCGTCCACGATCCGGTGGTCGAATGTGAACGACAGGTAGATCAGGTCCGCCGGGCGGATTGTGCCGTGTACGTCGTACACCGGGCGGCGGACCACCTTGCCGACGCCCATGATGCCGACCTCGGGGTGGTTGATGATCGGCGTCGAGATCAGGCCGCCGATGCCGCCGATCGAGGTGACGGTTAACGTGCCGCCCTTCAGGTCTTCGAGCTTCGGACGGCCGGCCCGGCAGTCGGCCGAGAGCCGGTCGATCTCGGTGGCGATGGCGGCCACGTCCTTGCGGTCCGCGTCCTTGACCACCGGCACGACCAACCCCTGCGGGGTGGCGACCGCGACGCCCACGTTGTAGCGGTCGTGCAGCACCATCTCCCCGGCCGCCTCGTCGAAGGTGCAGTTGACGATCGGGATCTCCTTCAGCGCCCGCGCCGCGGCCTTCACGAAGAACGGCAGGTACGTCAGCCGGACACCGGCCCGGCCGAAGGTGTCCTTGAGTTGGGTCCGCAGGCGGACCAGGTCGGTCAGGTCGCACTCGTCGATGTAGGAGTAGTCCGGGATCGCCTTCTTGGCGGCGACCATGTGCTCGGCGATCTTGCGGCGCAGGCCGAGCAGCTTGACGCGGGTGCCAGCGACGCCGAAATCCAGGCCGACCGTCTCGGGGCGGGCGGCGGGCCGGTCGGCCGGGGCGGCCTTCGAGCCAAGGAACGGGGCGAGGTCTTCGAGCAGCACCCGACCCGCCGGGCCGGTGCCGTGGACGCGGGCGAGGTCCACGCCGAGCTTGCGGGCGAGGTGCCGCACCGACGGCGCCGCGGCCGGCAACTGGGCCGTCGTCGCGGCGACGGGGTGGCCGTTGGGCGAGCGGGGGGCGTTAGCCCCCCGAGGGGCGTGCGCAGCCGTGGGCGCTTCACTCGGGGGACTCACGTCCCCCGCTCGCTGGGTTGGCAGTTCGCTCGACAGGACTTCGCCGTCCCCGGCCGGGTCGTAGCGCAGCACCACCTGCCCGACCTTGATCTTGCTGCCCGGCTCGGCGGCGGTCTGCGTGACCGTGCCGGCGAACGGTGCCGGCACCTCCATCGTCGCCTTGTCGCTCATCACCTCCATGAGCGACTGGCCGCGGTCCACCGCGTCCCCCGGCTTCACCAGCCAGCGGACCAGTTCCACCTCGAACAGCCCTTCGCCCATCGGCGGGAGAGGAAAGTCCATGAACATCTCCTGACGAACGGCCCTGCGTAAGCCGGCTGGTGGCGGGGTGTCATGATCTGCGACATCCCACCACCGGCCGGCTTACGCCGGCCGTTCGCCCGGTCAAGCCATATCCGCCGCCAGGTCGCGCATGGCGTTGCGGATGTCATCGTACTGCGGCACCGTGTTCGTCTCGTACACCTGGTTGAGCCCGATCCCCGGAAGGTGCTTGCCCATGAGCAGGACCGGCTTCACGAGCAGGTCGTAGAAGTGGTCCTCGACCGCCCGCCGCAGCAGGTGCTCGCCGAAGTTCGTCACCTCCGTGTCCTCGTTGGCGATCAGCAGCCGGCCGGTCCTGAGGATGCTCGCGGAGATCATCTCCCAGTCGTAGGGGAAGATGCTCCGCAGGTCGATCACGTCGAAGGTGTAGCCGAAGTCGCGGTTGAGTTCGTCGGCGGCCTGCACGCAAAGGGGCAGTAGCCGGCCGTAGCTCACGACGGTCGCGGTGTGCCCCTCACGGACCAGGCTCGCCTTGCCGATCGGGACGAAGTGCGGCTTCAGCTCCGGCCACTGCGGCTGCCATTTTGTGCGGTCGCCCAGCGGGGCGTCGATCATCCGGCCCAGTTCGTCCGGGTCGGCCGGCTCGCCGGGGATGCGCTGGCCGTCCTCGGCCTTCACCCGGACCAGCGCCTTGGGCAAGAGCACCATCACCGGGTTCGGGTCGGCGATGGCCGAGAGCATCAGCCCGTAGGCGTCCAGTGGGTTGGACGGCATGACGACCTTCCAGCCGGCCAGCCGGCTGGCCCAGCTCTCGAAGCTGTGCGAGTGGTACATGCTGCCGCGGATGCCCGACCCGGACGGGGTCATGAGCACGATCGGCATGGCGAACGCGCCGGCGCTGGCCCACCGCTGGTTGCCGGCGATCTTCAAGAGGTCGATGACGTTGAAGGCGTAGTCGGCGAACTGGATCTCGCAGACCGGCCGGCCGCCGGCGTAGGCGATGCCCATCGCGGCGCCGACGATGCCGCGCTCGTCCAGCGGCGAGTTCCACGCGGTCCGCAGCCCCTGCGTCGCGGTGAAGACGCCGCCCAGCGGCGGGCCGACGTCCTCGCCGAACACGTCGGTGACGCCGAGGTGCTCCTCGCCGTAGTGCAGCGCCATCCGAACGGCTTGTACCAGTGTCGCCATTGCGCAATTAAAAAGTTCAAAGTTCAAAATGCAAGGACTCGATACCTTCCGTCATTTTTAACTTTTCATTTTGAACTTTGAACTCCTCTATCGGCCTTCGGTGAGGATCAGGGTGCCCTCGACCTTGCCGTCGCGGACGACCACGTCCAGGTCGAGGTAGCCACGGCGGCCGTCGCGGGTGTAATATCCCGCCTCCTCGGTGTGCCGGGCCTCGTTGCCGCCGGAGGACGTGCTGCTGCCGCCTCCGCTCGAGAAGGCGCCCTGGCGGCCCAATTCGGCGTCGATCGCGGTCTTGAGCTGACGGGTAAAGGCGCTGGGGTCAGTGTCCTTCGGAAGCGTACCCTGCAACTTGATCCGCCGGTGGACGCCCGACCCGTTGCCCGACCCGCCACCGTAGAAGTTGCCCAGTTCGTTGGTCGTGTCCGCGGTGAACGTCACGCTGCCGGTCCCGTCAACGCTATTCAACACGGTGGAGATGTTGAACCGCTGGGCGGCCAGTTCGTCCGTCCGCGACCGCTTGCCCAACTCCAGGACGAGGAACGTCGCCAGGCAGCCGATCAGGCCGCCAGCGGCGACGCCCAGGCACAAGGGCGGCACCCACCGGAACCGCGACGGCGGGTCCGGGGCGTAGGTCGGGTACGGGCGGGGTGCGGAGGACATCAGTTAAAAGTTAAGAGTTCAAAGTTTAAGACTCAGGTCCGGGACTGACGGCAGGTACGGACTATGGTGCCGAGTATACGAGAGATCTCGTCGGCTTCTGTGGTGATTGGGCCGAGGCGGGCCGCTTCGATCAGGTCGGTCTCGGCCAGTAGTCGTAACCAGTACAAGGTCTCGCGTGCTTCCTTCAACGCGATGTTCAACTTGGATACGAAGTCCGGACGACTCTGCGCCGCCTGAGCCTCGGCGACGTTCGCCCCGACCGATGTGCCCGCCCTGAGTAGTTGAGACGCGAGTGTCCGGCGAACCCCGGGCCTCTCGTCCAGCGCCTGACAAAGTTTGATCACCCGGACCGCGAAACGTCCGCTCCTCGATGTCCGGCGCTTCGACGGCTTGCACGCGGTCCACGGCCATGACCGCCTCCGCTCAATCCGTCTGAACTTTGAACTCTGAACTTTGAACTTTTAATTCCGGCCTGGAAGGCCGGTGTAATCGTCCGGGTAGACCGCGTCCACCTCGCTGGGGGCGTAGGTGAACTTCTCCACGTCGTCCTTCGTGGGCTTCGGCTCGGCGGTGGCTTTCACGACCGCGTCGTTGGCCTCCTTGCGGGCCTCCTCCTTCATCACCCGGACTGCGTCCGCGTCGATGGCCCCGGCGTCGATCAACTTCTGCTCGAAGAGTACCACGCAGTCCGGTTCGTCCCAGACCCGTTGCGCGCCGCTGGACGACGAGTGCCCGTGCAGTCGGCTGACCATCGCCTCCAGCAGGAACGGCTTACGCTCCCGGCGGACGTAGCGCATCGCCCGGTCGATCGCGTGCCACGCCGCCACCGGGTCGTTGCCATCGATCGTCTCGGCCCGGATGCCGTACGGCAGCGCCCGGTCGGCGATCCGCTTGAGCGCGTGTTGCGAGGCGTGCGGCGTCGAGATGCCGTAGCCGTTGTTGGTCACGACCAGCAGCACCGGAAGTTCGTTGCCCGGCCGGGCGCTCCACATCAGGCAGGACTCGAAGTCCCCCTCGGCGGTGCCGGCGTCGCCCGAGACGGCGACGGACAGCCCCTCGCCGCCGTGCCGCTTCTGCATCAGCGCGGTGCCGATGGCCATGACGCACTGCACTTCAATGACGCTCGTCACCGGGACGACGTTCCAGGCCGGGACCGCGTAGTGGCCGACGAAGTTCCGCCCCTTCGAGAAGGGGTCGGTGGCGGTCATCGCGAGTTGGCGGACATGGTCGAGTACCGGCATCCCCATCGCCACCAGGACGCCGGCGTTGCGGTAGTGCAGGTGCAGGTAGTCGTGGGCGGGGCCTTGCCCGCGGCGGACCTGCATCCCCAGGCAGACGTTCAACGCCTCCTCGCCGGGACCGCCCACCCAGAAGTAGGCCTCCCCGGACTTCGACATCTTGATCCCACGCTCCTCGAGCGCCCGGGTGCGGACCATCTGGCGGAAGATGGTCAAAGCCAGCTCGACGGAGATTGCTTCCCTGGCGTTGCGGACCACCGCGGGAGCCCCGGTCGTCCTCCCGGGCCGCCGAGGCAGCCCGCCGAGGTCGTCCGGGGCGTCCGGATTTGTGTCAGGCATGAGCGGGTTCCCCCACTGAGCGGAAGTCGGACAGGGGACCGATCAACTGGCCGGAAGTCGGACGGCAAAAGGCGTTCGGCTTCGGGAACTAGGTTCTACGTCAAACCGGATGCCGAACCGGGAAATTCTCGCCGGTTCGCGGGCGGCGTGAATCGAACCGCCATTCCCGGCCTGTCGTTCACGCTGTGTGGGTCGCGAAACACGGCCCGCACGTCTGCCGAATTATACCGCCCGGTTAGCCTCACGAGTAGGTTGAGTGAGCCGGTCGAACCGGACCGTCGCCGCGGCGATCACTACCGCCACTACCAACAGGTATCGGAACCAGACCCTCGTCACCATGTTCCCGGCCGTCCCGCCGGCCGCGGCCCCGGCTGCGCGGGCGCGGAAGATTCGGCCTGGGCGAGGGGTACGGGCGTCTGACCGCGGCACGACACCCCGCCTATACTGCGCCACACCACGCGGGTGGCCGGCGGGACGGCCCCCGCTCCCCACAGGAGGCGATCACCATGCGCGCCCGTCTCGCGGCGGCCGTCGCCCTGGTCGGAACCATGCTCACGGCACCCCCCACCTTCGCCGACGAGGGGATGTGGCTGTTCAACGCCCCCCCGCTCTCCATCCTCAAGGAGCGCTACGGCTTCACCCCGGACCAGAAGTGGTTCGACCACGTCCGCCTCTCCAGCGTCCGGTTCAACAGCGGCGGGTCCGGCAGCTTCGTCTCCCCGGACGGGCTGGTCATGACCAACCACCACGTCGCCGCCGACGACCTCCAGAAGCTCTCCACCCAGGAGAAGAACTACCTGCGCGACGGGTTCCACGCCCGCGCCCGCGACCAGGAGATCAAGTGCAAGGGATTGGAGCTGAACGTCCTCCAGTCCATCAAGGACGTCACCGACGAGGTGAACGCCGCCGTCGGGTCCGGGCTGAAGCCCGAGGACGCGATCAAGGCGCGGCAGGCGAAGATCGCCGAGATCGAGAAGGCCAGCGCCGACGACGCCAAGGGCATCCGCGCTGACGTGGTGACGCTCTTCGCCGGCGGCCAGTACCACCTGTACGTGTTCAAGAAGTATACCGACGTCCGGCTGGTGTTCGCCCCGGAGAAGGCAATCGCGTTCTTCGGCGGCGACCCGGACAACTTCGAGTACCCGCGGTTCGACCTGGACGTAGCCTTCTTCCGCGTCTACGAGAACGACCAGCCGCTCAAGACCGAGCACCACCTCAAGTGGTCCGCCAACGGCTCGAAGGCAGACGAGCTGATCTTCGTCTCCGGCCACCCGGGGCGGACCAGCCGACAGAACTCCATCGCCGAGCTGGAGTACCTGCGCGACACCGGCTACCCGTACCTGCTCCAGCGGCTCAACCGGCTGGAGGTGCTCATCGGCGCCTGGGTCGAGCGGAGCGAGGCCAACCGGCAGAAGGGCGAGGACGAGTTGTTCGGCATCCAGAACAGCCGCAAGGCCCGGATCGGCGGGCTGGGCGGGCTGCTCGACCCGAGCGTCATGGCCCGCAAGGTCGCCGACGAGAAGAAGCTGCGGGACTTCGTTGCGAAGGCCGACGCCCCGTGGAAGCCGGAAGCGGCGAAGGCGTTCGACGCGATCGCTGGGGCGGAGAAGACCCGGGCCAAGATCATCACCGACGTGACGATGTTCGAGAACGGGGCCGCCTTCAACAGCGCTCTATTCGGCATCGCGCGCACTCTGGTCCGCGCCGCGGAGGAGAAGGCCAAGCCGGCCGGCGAGCGGCTGCGCGAGTTCGCCGACGCCCGGCTGCCGTCGCTGGAGTTCCAGCTCTTCTCCGACGAGCCGATCTACGACGACTTCGAGACGCTCAAGCTTGGCGACTCGCTGACCTTGCTGGCGACCACCTACGGGGCCGATCACGAGCTGGTCAAGCAGGTGCTGGCCGGCAAGTCGCCGCGGGAGCGGGCGTTCGAGCTGGTCAGCGGCACCAAGATCAAGGACGTCGCGGCCCGCAAGAAGCTCTACGAGGGCGGCAAGGAGGCGGTCGCCGCGTCCGACGACCCGATGGTCGCGCTGGTCAAGCTGGTGGACCCCAAGGCCCGGGAGGTCCGCAAGGAGTTCGAGACGAAGGTGGAGGAGCCCAAGCGCCAGGCGTACGCGGCGCTGGCCAAGGCCCGGTACGCGATGGACGGCACCAACACCTACCCGGACGCGACGTTCACCCTGCGGCTGGCGTTTGGCACCGTGAAGGGCTACCAGGAACAGGGTAAGGACGTGCCGCCGTTCACCACGATGGCCGGCCTCTACGAACGCAGCAAGGAGCAGGGCAACAAGTACCCGTTCGAGTTGCCGCCGCGCTGGGAGCAGAAGAAGAGCAGCCTGGAGTTATCCACCCCGTTCAACTTCGTGAGTACGGCCGACATCATCGGGGGCAACTCCGGCAGCCCGGTGATTAACAAGAACGCGGAGGTGGTCGGGCTGATCTTCGACGGCAACATCCAGTCGCTGGTGCTGGACTTCATCTACACCCAGGAGCAGGCCCGGGCGGTGTCGGTGGACAGCCGGTCCATCGTCGAGGCGCTGCGCAAGGTGTACGACGCGAGCGACCTCGCCGACGAGTTGCAGGGCAAGAAGTACGAGTTGAAGGGCAAGGAGTAACCGGCACCTCGCCGGGAGGCGAAGCCAGACGCGCGGGGCCCGGGTGGCCCCCGCGTCCGTTTCCGAAAAGGCACGGGGCTCGTCGGATTGGGGAACCAGCGTGCCCACCACCTGCCACCCGCCCGGGACGTTATCGCCTTTTCAGTCTGCGAGCGTGACACTTCCGCGGACAGGACTCCTCTGGCGCGCCGATTGCGTCGAAAATACGTCGGGCGAGGTCACAGAGTTCCTCCCGTGGTCCCGCCCGATCGACGCAGACCGCGACGCCGCCGGCGCGCGGTTCTGTGCCCGGGGTCGGCCGCTGAGGGGGCGGCCGGCCCCGACCCGACACAACGGGAAAAGAACCGGGCCGGGAGGCGATGCCTCCCGGCCCGGTTTATCGCGCACGTCGCCTACCACTACCCGACGTACAGCCCGCCGGTGTAGCCGGCGTAGACGGTGAGGTCCAGGGCGATCGACGGCCCGGTCGTGGACAGGTCCTTGCCGAGATACCCCGTCACCCGGCCGCCGGACCCGGACCCGGACCCCAGCAGCAGGTCCGCCTGGCCATCGCCGTCCAGGTCGTGCAGGCCGACCCGCACCCCGTTCTCGTAGCCCGACCCGGCCGGAGTGAAGTCCACCAGCGTCGTCCGAGTCCCGCTGCGAGCCAGGTCCTGGCCGGACAGCGCCAGCACCCGCGACGCGCCCCACCCGGACCCGAAGACCAGGTCCGCGTACCCGTCGCCGTTGAGGTCGCCGGCGGCCAGGTTCGCTCCCTCCTCGAATCCGCTGCCGGTCAGCACGAACGGCGCGAACGCCCGGGTGGGGGTCGTCCTGTACCGCAACGAGGAGCCGGTGTACCCGGCGACGTGCGTCCCAGTCGAGTACCGGCCGGAGACGACCAGGTCGGCCAGCCCGTCGGCGTTCACGTCGGCCAGATCCACCCGGGGCCGGCCCTGATAGGTGCCGGACCCGCTAATCGGCCGGAAGTCCACCAACCGGGCGAAGTCCCCGCCGCGATACACCCGCGCCCGCGGCCGCCCCTCGTTGGTCACAACGGCAATGTCGGCGACCCCGTCCCCGGTCACGTCCCCGACCGCCACCTCGACCACCCCGGTGTAGCTCGACGAGCTGAACACCGAGCCGGTCCGCAGC